>JBBSQO010000021.1:0-11057 GCA_038244025.1 Propionibacteriales bacterium | reverse complement strand
GGGTTGGTCGCTCCCGCCTCGGTCGCCTCGGTGGCCACCTGATCCTGCCGACGAGCCTCCTCGAGAATCAGCTTCAGATAGGTCGACGGTTGCCGTGGTCTGACTCCATCGACGCGCCAGTGATGGCCGGTTCCGACCAGCACCTGCTTGGCCCTCGTTGCGGCGACATAGGCCAGCCGGTCCTCCGCCAGCGATTGTTGAGTTTTCAGCTGGAGCTTGTAGTCGGCCATGGCGGCATTGGTGGCGTCGTCCAACTGCGGAATCGAGGTGGCATCGCCGCGTAGCTCGGCGGGTAGCACTGCCGGGTTGGACACCCAGTTATCGGTCACCCGATCGCTGGGGAAAATCCCCTGCATCAGTGCGGGCAGCATAACCACCGTCCATTCCAACCCCTTGGCCTTGTGGACGGTCAACAGCTTGACCGCATCCCGATCCGAAGGCACGGCCTGATCCAACCCAGTACCCTGCTCCAGCTCCGCCTGCAGATACGCCAACAGACCCGCCAGCGACGCGTCGCCGTCAACATCCACATAGTCACCCACGGCGTCGACGAAGACGGCTAGCTGGTCGCGGCGGGAGGCCCGGTCGAACTGCGGGGTGGCGACCAGCTCCACATCCAGTCCGAGCGTGGTGATCACTCGGCGGGTCAGATCGAGCACCGGTTCGTCGGAGTACGACCGCAACAGTCCCAGCTCGGCTGCGAAGCGGCTGAACCGCTTCCGCGCCTCGGCTGCATACGGCAGCTCTCCGGGGCTGTCCAGGGCATCCATCAGACAGACCACGTCGGCCGGGTCCACCTCGGCCACGGCCTGCTCCAAGGCGTTCAGCAGCTCCTGGCCACGCTGATCCAGCATTCCCGGCTCGCTGTGCGCCAGCTCTCGGGCCCTCCGGCCCAGCAAGGCGAGATCTCGTGGTCCGATGTTCCAACGCGGCCCGGTGAGCAGCCGGACCACGTCCGGGTTGGCGGTGACGTCGTCGATGGCACGCAGCGTGCTGACCACATCCATCACCTCGGGGAGGTTCAACAACCCACCCAGACCGACAATCTCGACCGGGATATCCCTGGCCGTCAGCTCCGCATAGAGCGGGGCGATGTCGGCATTGCGGCGGGTCAAGATGGCGATCTCGGCCCAGCTGGCAGTGGCGCTATCACCGCCCAGTCTCACCACCTCGTCACAGATCCAGCTGACCTCCTCCGGCCAGCTCTCAAAGGTGGCGGCCCTTACCTCACCGCGTCCGGCAGCCTCGGGTGCCTGCAGCAGATTGCCGGCGACGCTCACCGTCCCCGTACTGGTCGAATCCGGACGCTCGCGCAGGGGTCGGGCCAGCTGGTTGGCCACATCGAGGATCGACTGACCGCTACGCCGGTTCACCGTCAGAGCAAAGCTCGAGGCGACACCACCGGCTGCCTTGGGGAAGTCATCGGCGAACTGCAGGATATTGCTGGCGGCGGCACCGCGCCAGCCATAAATTGCCTGGAACGGGTCGCCGACGGCGGTGACCGGGTGTCCGCGGCCGTCGGCGACCGCCGCACCGGAGAACAGTCCCTGCAGCATCAGTGCCTGGGCTGCGGAGGTGTCCTGGTATTCGTCCAAAAGGACAACGCGGAAGGTATTCCTCATCGCCATCGATACCTGCGGGACCTCGCGAGCCAGCCTCGCAGCGACCGACATCTGGTCGGCGAACTCCACCACACCAAGGCGTCGCTTCAGATGCTGGTAGTCGCTCACCAGGCCGGCAAGCTCCAGCCGTTCCTCCGCCACCGCCCCGGCATTCCTGACGGCGGCGAACACGTTGCCACGGTTGTTCAACGGCGCCGAGCCAAGAGCGACCCGGTAACCGCGGGCATGCCGGTCCAGCTCGGCCTGGCCGACCAGGTGCTGTTGCATCTCCGCGTCCAGCCGGAGCACCCGCTCGGTGATGCTGGCTGGCTTTAGCCGAGAGATGTGGTCGAACGGCCCGGCTGCGGCACTGACCACCCGGGCTGCCAGCCTGAACCGGGTGGCACCAGTGATCATGGTTGGCTCCGCCTCGACCCCGATCCGTGACCCATGCTCGGTGACCAGTCGGGCAGCGAAGGCATCATAGGTCATGATCACCTGCTCGCCGGCTTCATCAATCCCCTGATCGGTGATCACACCGGCATCGAGCAGCGCCTTGCGGACCTTCATGGACAGCTCGGCAGCCGCCTTCCGGGTGAAGGTGAGGCCCAGCACCTCCTCGGGGCGTACCGCACCGGTGCCCACCAGCCAGACCACCCGGGCCGCCATCACGGTGGTCTTGCCCGACCCTGCCCCGGCAATAATCACTCCCGGCTCGAGCGGTGCGGTGATCGCCGCCAGCTGTTGGTCAGAGAACGCAATTGCGAGCGCCTCAGACAGCTCACCCGGGTTGGTGAACCGCCGACGGATGTCATTGCCCCGGACGGAATTGAGGGAGACGATACTCATTTGATCACCCGCCCCATGCGCACCAGATCCACTCGGTTGCCTGGCTCATCATTCGACCAGCTGCCGGCCCGTGCTCTGGGCCGGACAGCTGCCCTTGAATGGGCAGTATCGGCACTGGTCGCCGATCCGTGCCTCGAACTGCTCGGAGCGGATCACAGTCGCTGCTTCGGCCAGACGCTGGTGCACCCACGTTGGATACCCAAGGTCCTCCGGCGTCCCATCCGGGCCGGTACCAGCCCCGGCACCAGTCGACTGACGATCACCCACGGCAACCAGCTGCGGCTGGTCATCCAGCGATGCCTGCTGGAACACCTTCGGGTACGGGGTCTGCCCATCTTGCAACCGCAGATAGACGAGCTCGGCTCCACCGACCCTGGTCTCAGACCCGGTCACCGCAGCGAATACTCCTTGTTGGACAGCCAACTGATAGACGCCCAGCTGATCGAGTCCAACGACCTCCGGTGCCGACGGTGCCCTCTTGCCGGTCTTGAAATCAATGATGTGGATCCGTCCGTCGCCATCGCGTTCGATCCGGTCGGCTGTCCCGGTGAGGGCAATCCGTTCCGGGCCGCAGTCGACGGTCGTCTCGAACTTCACCTCCACGCCCAGCAGCTCCCGCTCAGCACGGCTCTCCTGCCAGGCAGCGAGTCGTTCCAGCGCAGCCTCTGCCTCGGCCCGCTCGACTGCTGACAGCCAGTTGGCGTCGAAGTCCAGCTGTTCCCACACCTGGTCCAGATGGCCTGCCATCTCGGCCGGATCGGCGCCGGTACGGGCGGCATGCTCGGCCAGCACGTGCACCACCGAACCAAAACTCACAGCCGCATTGCGAGCGGAATCCCCATGCGCCTTACGGGACAGGAACCACATCCGTGGACAGGCCAGTACGGAGGCCAACTGGCTACCCGACAGATGGACCTCGGCGTCCGGAGCCTGCACCGGCTCCCCGGTGCTGGTGGCGTCGGCCATCCCCCACCACCGATCGGGGTCTGCCACCGCTGCAACCGGGCGGCCCTGATGATCGGTGGCGTCCGCCAGCCGGGCCAGTCGGACAGCGGCGGCATCTCGCAGTCCCGGCGGCGACTCGGGGTCGACGCTGACACTGCGAAGCTGACCGATCAGGGCGTTCAGCGACAGTGGGCGGGCGGGCCGGCCTTGCCGTGCCTCGATGGGCTCGCCAAGCTCGGACAGGAAACGCGACGGTTGGTCGCCCTCACCTTCGGTCCCCTCGACGGCCGTCACCACGAGTCGTCGTCGAGCCCGGGTGCAGGCCACATAGAAGAGCCGGCGCTCCTCGGCGATCCGGGCCGACGTCGGTACCACCTCGGTCAGTCCTTCGCGGCCCAACCGGTCGGCATCCAACAACGATCCGCGGCGCCGAATATCGGGCCAGCCGCCTTCCTGCACCGAGGCGACCACCACCAGCGGCCACTCCAGCCCCTTGGAGCGGTGGGCGGTGAGCACCCGTACAGCGCTACCCCGGACCTCAGACTCCCGCAAGGTGTCGGCGGGGATCTGCTGGGACTCAACCTCGGCCAGGAAGCCGGTGACGCCCCGCAGACCGGAGAGCTCTTCGGAGCGGGCCGCGATGTCGAACAACGCACAGATGGCATCGAGGTCCCGGTCAGCCTTTCGTCCGGTATCGCCGCCGCCAGCCGAGTCTTGGCGCAGCCGCTCAGGCCACCGGGTCCCGGACCACAGTGCCCAGAGCGCCTCTTCGGCGGTTGCCCTCGCGTTGATCATCTTCTCAACCTGAATCAGCAGGCCGGCCAGCGACCTGGTCCGCTGCACCTCAGCAGAGTCTGGGCATCCATCCAGCAGGGTCGGGTCCTCGATGGCGCGGAAGATCAGGTCTCCGGAGAGCCGCGGCAGTCCACTGCCGGCCAGCTCGTCGCGCTCGCTATCGCGAAGCAGCCGGCCCAGTCGACGCAGTCCCATGCTGTCCAGTCCGCCCAACGGCGACAGCAGCATCCGGCTGGCCTCATCCGCGTCCAGGGTGCGACCCCGGGCGGCGATCTCCAGCGCCAACAACAGCGGCCGGACCGCAAGCTCTGCGGACAGGGGGATCTCGTCCCCGGCGACCTCGACCGGAACACCGGCAGCAATCAGCGCGCGGCATAGCCCCGGGATGCTGCGCCGTCCCGACCTCACCAGAACGGCCATCTCAGCCCAGCCATACCCCTCCCGCAGGTGGGCAGAGCGGAGCACCTCGGCAATGTGTTCGGCCTCGGCTCCTGGGCTGACACAGGTGAACACCTCCACCGTGCCCACTCCTTCGTCCCCGACGCAGACCGGGGTGCGAAAGGTCTCCAGCACGTCCGGCGGCAGGGGCCGTGCCATCGGCAGCCGGTTGGCAACCCTGCGGCTGGCAGCGGCCAGCCGCTTCCCGAAACGTCGGGTCTGACCGAGGGCAATGATGGGGGCCCGTTCTCCGGAGCTGGTGGGAAACTCGCGGGGAAAATCGAGGATCCCTCGGGCCTCGGCGCCACGAAAACCGTAGATCGACTGATCCGGGTCGCCGACCACAGCGACGTCACGGCCGCCGCCGGCAATGGCCCGCAACAGCATCACCTGGGATGGATCGGTGTCTTGATATTCGTCGACGAACACCGCACCAATCTGGGACCGCAACGCGTCGACGACCTGGGGATCGGTCAGCAGAATGCGGCAACGATGGACCAGCTCGGCATAGTCGAGCACCTGCTCGGCATCGAGGACATCGAGATACTCGTCGAAGAACACGCCAACGCCGGCCCATTCTTCACGGCCCGCCTCGACGCCGACGCGCACCAGGTCCTCGGGGTCCATGCCGAGCTGCCGGGTCTTGGCCAGCACCGCACGGACCTCGGCCGCGAAGGCTCGGGTCGGGTACGCCGCCATCACCGACTCCGGCCAGTCAACCCTGGTGCTGCCAGCCAGGGTCTCGCGCACCCGGAACTCCTGCTCCGGCGCGGTGAGTAACCGCACCGAACTGCCGTACACCTCCTGGTCGCCGAAGCGACGCACCAGGGCGTAACAGAAGGCATGGAAGGTCATCACCAACGGGGTCACCACCGACCGGCTCAACCGGTTGGTGATACGGTCACGCAGCTCGGCGGCCGCCTTGCGGGAGAAGGTCAGCACCAGCAGGCTGTCCGGTGTTGCGCCCCGCTCCTCGATCCGGTGCACCACCGCCTCGACCAGGGTGGTCGTCTTGCCGGTGCCCGGACCCGCCAGCACCAGCAGCGGCCCACCTGGATGTTCGACCACCTGCCGCTGCCCGACATCCAGCACCGGCGCCTCGGCGCGAACCTTCGGGGAGCGCACCAGGCGATAGCCACGGCTCGCTGGTCTGCTCATGGCTGGAGGGGTCGCTGTTGTGGTCATGTCACTATTCGACCAGACATCGCTGACACTTCCGCTCGGGGAGAGCCCGCCAGAGGACCGCCACCAAGACTGACTGAGACCCAGCGATGCTCACGGGCCTAGAACCTTCTCCATCATCGACACCCGTTTGCCTCCCGCACCCTCACGTTGGCCCACTGCTGCGAAACCCAGCCGGTGATGGAAACGGGTGGAGCCTGGGTTCGGCGGGACAAGGTTGACCTCACAGGCGATCCGGGTGAGGCCGAGGGCTCGGGCGCGGTTGGCCAGCTCGGCGTAGAGTAATGTCCCAATCTGCTGGCCGCGTGCGGCCGGGCTGACAACGATCCGATCAACGTAGAGGAAGTCGGCGCCACGATCGCTGAACCAGAGGTAGTTTGGCGAGTCGTACTCGGCGCCGGAGCAGAGCGCCAGCAGCAGGCACGCCGGATCGTCATGACGCCCGATTGTCAGCGCCACCGTGCACATGTCGATCAGCGCGTCCAGCCGCTCGACATCCAGTGTGTTCACGTTCGGCACCGCGCTGTTGTTCAGCTCCAGCAGCGCAGGAAGGTCCGCGTGCTCGATATTGCGCGGCGGGGCGATGGCATCCATTGGGCTATTCTCCCTCAGGTCCCGACCCGCTCCATCGGCTGATGAAGCGGCGATGGCGTACCGGATCGAGAACGGCCACAAAGGCTGACGACAGCAACGCTGTGCCCAGCAGCTCGGTCGACGTGGCTCCCGCTCAGATCAGATCCGACGGTTGTCGAGGACCGGAAGGACAGTACGCGTCCGACCAACCAGACCGGGATCAATATCGATGATCAGCAGCTCGGGCTCCGAGCCGGCCCGGACCAGCACCTCACCGCTGGGTGAGACGACCGCGCTGTGTCCGACACCGGTGGGTGCGCTGCCGTTGCGGTCGACGCCCTGGCTTGCCGGATCGGCCTGACCGCAGGCGGCAATGAAGACCGTACTGTCCAGGGCCCGAGCCCGGACCAGGACATCCCACTGATCGACCTTGCCGGCACCGGCGCCCCAGGAGGCGCTGACACAAACCAACTCAGCACCCAGTTCGGCTAACCGGGTGTAGAGGTTAGGAAACCGTACGTCGTAACACGTGGTTAGCCCGACCTTGATGCCGGCCACCTCGATCACCACCGGCTCCGACCCCGGTGCCACCGTGTCTGACTCCGCGAAGCCGTAGGCGTCGAAGAGATGAATCTTGTCATAATGCGCCTCGACTCCGTTGCCGGTCACCAGCAGCGTATTGGTGATCCGGCCATCGTCACTGGGGCAGAACATGCCGGCGATCAGCACCAGGCCGTGCCGCTCGGCAATCTTCCTCACCCGGTTCGCCCACGGTCCATCCACCGGCTCAGCGATGGGTGCTAGCGGCAGGCCCATCCGCCGCATGGTGGCCTCGGGGAAAACGACCAGGTCAGCGCCTGCGGCGGCTGCCCGGGAGCTGTGGTCCTCGATCAGCGCCAGGTTGTCTTCCGGTTCAGGACTGCTGATCAGCTGGGCGAGTGCAATCCGCATGGTTGATCTCCTTCTCGAATCCTCGCGTCGGACAGGACGGCGGCCAGCAGGGACAGCAGATCCCGGGCCAGGCTGGGACGGTCTCGCCCCGAGGCAAGAATCAGCAGTGGACGGGCAGTCATGCCACGAGGCTAGTCTCTTCGGTATGCCACGGGTACTCGACGATGACCTTGTTGAGACGGTGCTGTCGGCGGTCGAGATGATCCCCCCTGGCCTGGTCGCCAGCTATGGCGACATTGCCGAGTTCGCTGGCCGCGGCGGCCCGCGGCAGGTGGGGTGGGTGATGTCACGATACGGCGGCGCCGTGGCCTGGTGGCGGGTGGTGCACAATGACGGCCGGCCGGCCAGCTGCCATGACGGCGAGGCGCTCACCAGGTTGCTCGCCGACGGGGTGCCGTTGCGAGGCGAACGGGTGGTGATGAGTCAGGCTCGTTGGGCTCACCTCGGCGACTAGGCTACCGGGCCCTTAAGGAACCCGCATCACCGCGCCTCGGGCTCACCACCCGGGGGTCATCCCGGCTTCTGGGCCGAGGCCGCCTTGGGGGCACCGGCCCGGAAGACGATATGCACTGCGGAGATGGTGTTGCTGCCGCTGCCCACAACTGCGACGCGGTCGCCCACGTGGATGCTCGCGGTGGTGGCTGCGGTGCCCTTGCCGTCTTTGCGGACCCGCACCTTGGTCGCGGATGTAACGGAATAGGTCTGGCTCACGCCGTCCTTGGCCTTGACGGTGATCGAGGTCGGGGACACGGCGCTGGCCTGACCCCGGATGGCGTCGTGCGTCACAAAGGCGGTGCCCTTGCGGGTCACCCACTGGGCGTGGAGCGCGCGCCGGAGTTCGTTCCTAGCGTGATGGCCCTTGGTGGCCTTGTCGCCATGATGCCCCGCACCGGCCACGGTGGTCTGCGAGGCCGTAGGTGCGGGGGTCGGGCTGGCGATTGCGACTCCCCCGCCAGTCAGGGCGAGCACCGCGACACCGGCGGCGGCAAGGGACTTGGTCTTCATCTTCATGGTGGCTCCTTCATGGAAGCAGTATTGGTTCGGACGTGATCCACGATGCCACCCGGATGTTCGAGTCCGGCCAGAGAAGTGTGCGGATCGTGTGAGACTTCAGGGACTGGTGGTGGTCCGCCGCGGCAGCTGGCTCCATCCGGCTCGGCTCGCTTCCGGGCACGGCCGGCATTGCGGATACAGGATGAGCACCAAGGCAAAGGAGCCAAGCCTGCGAGCCGGTCGTCAGGTGAGCAGCGAGTCGGCTCCGGGGGCGAGCGCAGTTCTGACAACCAAGGGTCGACTAGCTCCAGTGGCCGCCATTCTCCCAGTACTCCCGGATCGAGTCCAGTGGACGACCCTTGGTTTCGGGAGCCAGCGCGAAGACGAAGACGAAGGACACCACAGCCAACAGGCCGAACATGATGAAGGTCGCCACCCCGCCGATATCACCGAGAACCCCGAGGAAGAACTGCGCAATCAGGGCATTGGCGACGAGGTTGGCGGTCAGCATGAACGATGCGCCAGTGGAGCGAAGGCGGCCGGGGAAGCTCTCTGAGGAGTAGACCCAGACCATGGCTCCAAAGCCGAAGTCGAATCCGCAGGTGAAGAGCAGCACACCAACGAAGGCGACCACGCTGGCACCACCGCTGAGGTCGGTGGCAAACACCACCGCCAACAACGCGTTGGCCACGATCATCGTGGCAATACCCGACAACAGCACCTTGCGACGACCGATCCGGTCGACCAGTGCGATCGCGACCAGCGTGGCCAGCAGCGCGACGAACTGGATCCCGGCCGGAACCAGCAGCAGGGCAACATGACCGGACAGGCCCATCGTGGTGAAGATCAACGGGGTGAAGTAGATGACGGCGTTGATACCGGTGATCTGCACCAAGAAACCCAGGACAACCACGAACATCGTCGCCCGCCGGAAGGGCCAGTGCAGCATCTCACCCAGCGTCTCACGCAGCCGTCCGCTGCTCTCCTCTCCCAGCCCTTCCTCGATTACGGCAATCTCGGCATCGATATCCGCCTCGGGATCGATCCGCCGCAAGGTGGTGATCGCGTCCTCGCGGCGCCCACGCATCATGTACCAGCGTGGCGTATCGGGCAGTCGGAGGAGCAGCAGGCCCACTCCGAACGCGGGAATCGCCGACAGTCCGAGCATCCACCGCCAGGCACCGGCCGCTGCCAGCCCGAAGGAGACCAGGTAGGCGCTCATGATGCCCGCAACGGTTGCGACCTGGTAACCGACGAGCAGGGCACCGCGGATCTTCGTCGGGCTCGACTCGGCAATGAACACCGGCGCCACGACAGTCGAGATGCCGATAGTGATGCCCAGCCCCACCCGAGCACCATCCAGCCAGAGCAGGCCCTGGGCGAACGCAGACAGGGCAGCGAAGACGACATAGCCGCCGGCGATACCGACCATGGTCTTCTTGCGGCCAACGGAGTCACTGACGCGTCCGCCCAGCAGCGCACCGATGATCATCCCGATCGCCACCGCGGTGGCGACCGATGAAGTCTCGGCCGTCGACAGGTGAAACTCGCCGGGAACGAACAGCAACACGCCCGCCACGATGCCGGTGTCATAGCCATAGATGACACCGATCGCGGCGGAGGTGATGGCCACCACCAATCCCAACCGCGATCCGGCGACTCGTTCGGGAACTGTTTTGTCAGACATGAGACCCGCTCTCAGCCAGTTGACTCCAAGGTTTTAGGTACCCAGGACATGCGGCCGGCAATCAGCCGGTGCCGCACGCTTCGACGAGGCCAAGTAGCGCAGGACCAAGTAGCGCAGGAATTATGACGTGGCGGGGTTCACATTCCCGACGGTGGTGTGTAAGGCTAGACCTGCTGTTGCAAGTGATCTGTGTCGTGGTACCTGCTACGCCCCCAGAACTTTTGCGTGGGCGTCACGATGGCGCCCAGCAGCAGTCGAAGCCGTGAGGTGCGACTTCGGATGCCAGATCATAGGAGATGTTTCATGGCGCAGGGAACCGTCAAGTGGTTCAATGCCGAGAAGGGTTAAGGCTTCATTGCCGTAGACGGCGGCGGCCCGGACGTTTTTGTCCACTACAGCGCAATCGAGTCGTCGGGTTTTCGGACCCTCGACGAGGGCCAGCGGGTTGAGTTCGAAACCACTCAGGGACCCAAGGGTCCGCAGGCAGACCAGGTCCAGCCGATCTGATCGTACGTTTTGGTTATCTAGCGACACCGGATGTCGTTAGATAACCAAACACGACCATCAGTAGGCCGGCAGGCTGGGATCGATCTGGTTGGCCCAGGCACTGACGCCGCCCCCGACATGGACAGCGTCCGGTCGCCCGGCAGCATGAACGATCGCCAGGCACTCGGCGGACCGGGCACCGGACTTGCAGTACAGCACCAGCGGTCGATCCGCCGGCAGCTGCAACAGGGCCTCGCCACTCAGGAAATCACCCTTCGGGATCAGCACCGAACCGGGAATCCGGTTGATCTCCCGCTCCGGCGGCTCCCGGACATCGACCAGGCAGAAGTCCCGATCCCCGGTCGTCCGCTCCGCCAGCCAGCCCTGGAGCTGCTGGACCGTAATGGTGTTTCCGGCCGCGACGCCGGCGGCCTGATCGGAGACCACGCCGCAAAAGTCCTGATAGTCGATCAGCTCGGTGATGGTTGGCTGCTCGCCACAGAGCGGACAGCGTGGGTTCTTCCGGATCTCCAGCCGCCGCCAGTTCGCCAGGAGCG
>JBBSQO010000020.1:0-11073 GCA_038244025.1 Propionibacteriales bacterium | reverse complement strand
GGACTGGATCCGGTCACGGCCGAGCGCGAGCAGTGGGACGACGGCAACAACACCCTGGCCATTGCGCCGAAGGTGGCCGTCGCGTACGAACGGAACACCGAGACCAACGCCCGACTCGAGGAAGCCGGGGTTGAGGTCATTGCTATTGCCGGCTCCGAGCTCGGCTCCGGCCGCGGCGGACCGCGCTGCATGTCCTGCCCGATCGCCCGCGACTGAGTGGCGTCACCGACAAGAACGGTTAACGTGGAAACCGGTTCCGGGTACCCGCGGCTCCGGTTTCCACGATCATGACATCCAGGAGCGACTGAGGGTCTCCACCACCCGGTCCGGATAGTCGGTGGTGAAGCCGGTGACACCGAGCTCGGCACACCAGCGAATGTCGGCGGGCTCGTTGGCGGTCCAGACCTGCACTTCGTTGCCCTGGCCAACCACCCGGGCGACGAAATCCGGGTCTTCCTTGATCAGCTCCAGGTCGGGACCGACGGCGGAGATTCCGTCCGGTAGCTGGCCTGCGGACCACCGCCCCAGCTGATGCTGGATCAGCAGTGTGAGGGGCAGCTCAGGCAGCAGCTCCTGGGCCCGCTGAAGTGCCGGCAGTGAAAAGGAGATGATCCCCACCGGGGAGTCCAGGCCGTCCCAGCCGGCGTCAGCCAGCATCGTGGCCACCCGCTGCTCCACCTCGAGTCCGCGCGGATTGCGGTGTTTGGTCTCGATCATCAACCCGATCCGGCCGCCGCTCTCCCGGCCTTCCCGGACCAGGTCCAGCAACTCGGCGAGTGTCACCATCGAGCGCTGGTCCTCATCAGCATCGGTGACGAACCAGGAGCCGAAGTCCACCTCGCGCAGCTCCTCGACGGTACGCTCGAACGCTGGCCCGGTCTGGTCCGAGGTCCGATCCAGGGTGAGATCATGCAGGCAGATCAGCTGATCATCGGCACTGAAGTGGACATCGCATTCGACCGACAGCTCCGCGTCATGCCGGATGGCCCAGCCAATCGCCGTACGGTAGGCGGCGCGGGTCGATTCTGGCTGCCGGGAGGAAAACCCACGGTGGGCGATGATCTTGACCGGGCTTCGGCAAGACGCTGTCGTCGAGACGGCGGCGGTTGTTGAGGCAGGCACGGTTTCAGTCTCCCATCGACGAGCAGACGGAAAGACTGGCACCCCGCGGAGTCGTCGACCCCTAGCAGGCTTGACAGAGGTGCACTGGTCTTTGCCAATCCGTTGCAGGCCAGCTGAGGATGCGGTACGGGTCCCGCCCGCTCTACTTGAGCAGCCGCGACATCCGCCGGTCGGCGAGCAGCTTGCCGCCGGTCTGACAGGTCGGGCAGTACTGCAGTGCGGAGTCGGCGAACGACACCTGAAGTACCGTGTCGCCGCAGACCGGACACTGCTCTCCGGTCCGGCCATGGACTCTCAGCCCGGATTTCTTCTCCCGCTTCAGATCGGCGGCCGCGAGCCCGGCCGACCGGGTGATCGCCCCCGACAGCTCGTCCTTGATCGCCTGGTACAGCACCGCGAGCTCGGCCTCGGTGACGCCGCTGGCCGGCTTGTACGGGCTGAGCCGGGCAGCATGCAGAATCTCATCCGAGTAGGCGTTGCCGATGCCGGCAATCACCCGCTGGTCCCGTAGCACCCCCTTGAGCTGGGCTCGCCCGGCACTGTCCAGCAGCTGCCGCAGAGTGTCCGGCGTGAACGTCTCCGCCAGCGGGTCCGGCCCCAGGGTGGCAATCATCGCCACCTGAGTCGGATCGGTGACCAGATGGACGGCGAGCTTGCGCTGCGTACCGGCCTCGGTCAGGTCAAAGCCGGATCCATCGTCGAGCCGGAGGCGCAAGGCCAGCGGGCCCTTGCCGGGCCTCGGTGGCTCCTCGGGCAGCTCATCCCGCCAGCGCAGCCAGCCGGCCCGGGCCAGATGAAACACCAGGCACAGGCCCTGGGCCGACACCGCCAGATACTTCCCGTACCGTTCGACACCGTCCACCTCGAGCCCATGCAGGGCAGACAGTGGCGGCGCGTACGTCTTCAGGGCGGTGAACGCGGTCAGATCGGCTCGGGCAATCACCTTGCCCACCATTCGCTCGACCAGGAATCGGCGCAGCGACTCAACTTCGGGCATCTCGGGCATGGCTCAAGTATCCCGCAACTGGACCCAAGGGGGTGGAGGCAACCGCAGAGCCCGAGCCAGCCGGCGCAGGTAGTCGGGTCGGCCGACCTCGACCACTCCCAGCGTGGACAGGTGCGGGGTCCGCCATTGCACATCGAGCAGCTGTGTCTTCGGGTCGTCACCACAACCAGCGGAGCGCAGGAACGTCACCAGTGTGACCAGGGCAACCTTGGAGGCATCCCGGCCGATCAGCGGATCATGGAACATCGACTCACCGGCAAACAGCCCGCCAAGACTGATCCCGTACAGACCGCCGGCCAGCTCACCGGTTTCGCTCCACGCCTCGACCGAGTGCGCCACGCCAACCCGGTGCAGCTGGCCGTACACCTCGGCAATGCCGTTGTCGATCCAGGCGCCCGGCCGAGCCGGGTCCGCACAGCGGGCCAGGACAGCATCGAAGGCTACGTCCATGGTGACCCGGTAGCGGTGCACCATCTTGCGCAGCGACCGGGTCACCCGCAGCCCATCCAGCGGCAAGATTCCCCGCGCCACCGGTGAGAACCACCCCATCAGCTCCGCCAGCGGCATCGGGAAGACGCCCTCGGTGTAGGCCCTCAGGACCAGGTCGGCATCGAAGTCGTGGCTGACCGCGATCAGGTCGTCCTCAGGCCAGCTCCGCGGCGGTCCGAACAGGGAAGACACATTGTGAGTCTGCCCCATCTTATGGCGTCCCCTTGGCCCGTGACCCGAAAGCGGCGGACTGTGCGACGTAAACTTGTGCCGATGCCCAATGGCGCATCGTCCAATGACGCAACCTGGGTGGGAGTGTAAATGCCAACAGCGAAAGACGTGGGTGACGTGTTGGGTCCGGTGGCTGGCCGGCTCGCACCGCAGGCAGCCGGCGGCGCCCTGCGACGGGTGCTGGAGATTGCCATTGACGGCAAGGGCAGGTTGCCGAGCGCCAAGTCCGCCGCGGCCCGCCACCTGCAGCGGCATCAGGGCCACGTCGACGACGCCATCAGCGGCATCATCTCCTCCCATGTCCGGCTGGCTTCCGCGCAGGGGTTCGCCACCAACCTGGGCGGCCTGGCCACCCTGCCGGTGGCCATCCCGGCCAACCTCACCGGCGTCGCCGTGCTACAGGTACGGATGGTCGCCGCCATCGCCCACCTGCGCGGCTATGACGTCGATGACAACCGGGTCCGGACAGCCCTGGTGATGTGCCTGTTGGGTGGCGAGGAGATCGGCAAGCGGGTGGCAGAAGGAAGCCTGCCGACCTCACCGATGGCGATCGCCACCGCCCCCGTCTTCGACCCGGACCTGGACCGCCGGGTCGCCAAGGTGGTGCTGGGCGAGCTGCTGTCCCGAGTCGGCGGGAAACGCTTGGCGCTGACCGTCACCAAGCGGGTTCCCCTCCTCGGCGGTGGGGTGGGCGCCGTCCTGGACGCGGTCGCCACCAGTCAGATCGGCAAGTTCGCCAAGGGCGAACTCGTCGCTCGCCGCTCGCTCAGCCGCTGAGGCGGCCCAGCACGCTGATGGGAACGTGAACGTTGGTTGCTTGGCCCCCCAGCAACCAGCGCTGTCTTTCACGTTGTGCTGATCGAACCAACGTAGACGCCGCCTTCGGGGTTGCCTTCTGCCAGGTACTTGCGTGACACCGGGAGCCGAGTTAGGTTAGGCAAGCCTCATAAAGTTGGTCGCATCAATCGGCGGCATTGCATTCATCGGACACAGCGTCTCATCAGGCTGGAGAGAGCACCATGGTCGGTAACCTGCTGATCGGTCTGCGGGAAGGGCTGGAAGCCTGCCTGGTGGTCAGCATCCTGATCGCCTATCTGGTCAAGTCGAACCGTCGCCACCTGCTCCCCACCATCTGGGCCGGGGTCGCCCTCGCCGTGGCCATCTCGCTCGCCTTCGGGGCCGCACTCACCTTCGGTCCCCGGGGGCTCACCTTCGAGGCACAGGAGATGATCGGCGGTACGCTCTCCATCCTCGCGGTCGGCTTTGTCACCTGGATGATCTTCTGGATGGCCAGAGCGGCCCGGTCGCTGTCCGGTGAGCTGCGGCACCAGGTCGACCTGGCCGCTGACAAGGGCCGTTGGTCGCTCGCCATTGTTGCCATGCTCGCCGTCGGCCGCGAAGGTCTTGAGACGGCACTGTTCCTCTGGGCTGCCACCCTGGCGGCATCCCGTCGCGAGGGGTCGTCCACCGCTCCGCTGCTGGGAGCTGCGATGGGGCTCACCATCGCCATCGGACTGGGTTATCTGATCTACCGGGGCGCTCTGAAGATCAATCTGAGCACGTTCTTCCTTTGGACGGGTGGTTTCTTGATCATTGTGGCCGGTGGCGTCCTCTCCTACGGCGTGCATGATCTGCAGGAGGCCGGTGTCCTTCCGGGGCTGCACAACCTCGCCTTCGATGTCTCCAACCTCATCCCGCCCACGTCCACCCTCGGCACCATCCTCAAGGGGATCTTCAACTTCTCTCCCGCCACCACCAAGGTTGAGCTGGTGGCCTGGTTGCTCTACGTCATTCCCACCATGATCATCTTCTTTCGTAAGGTGGTCCGTAAGCCGGTCGCAGCCACCCGGACCCAGGCCGCTGCCGAGCCAGTTGCTGCCGCACCAGCCCACACCGTTGTACCTGGAGACCCTTCGTGAGCCTCAACTTCCCATCGCGTCCGCTGTCGGGAGCTGTCGTCGCACTGGCCGCCTGTGCGCTATTGGCGGGCTGTACCGACAACACCTCCTCGGCCACTACCACGACCATCAACGAGCGCCAGGTGAAGGTCACCTCGAGTGACACCGCGTGCGCCGTGTCGAGCAGTACGGCGCCGTCGGGCAACCTGACCTTTTCGGTGACCAATGACGGCAACAAGGTGACCGAGTTCTACCTGCTGGCCGACGACGGTCTACGGATCATCGCCGAGGTCGAGAACATCGGACCCGGACTGTCCCGCGACCTGGTGCTGACTGCTGCTCCGGGTCAGTATCTGGCGACCTGCAAGCCCGGCATGGTGGGTGATGGCATCCGATCAACGTTCATGGTGACGGACTCCGGTGCCGACACCGCACCGGCCGGCGACCAGGCCGAGATGGTCGCCGAGGCTAACCGGCAGTACGGCTCCTATGTCAAGGACCAGACCGAGCAGCTGCTCACTAAGACCCGGCAGTTCGCCAGCCTGTACAAGGCCGGTAAGGACGATCGAGCCCGGGCACTCTATCCACGTGCCCGGCAGCACTGGGAGCGGATCGAGACGGTCGCTGAGTCCTTTGGTGATCTTGACCCCAAGATGGACCTGCGGGAAACCGACCTGACCGAGGGCCAGAGCTGGACCGGCTGGCACCGGATGGAGAAGGACCTGTGGCCGGCCGAAGCCAAGAACTATCACCGGTTGGACCACGCTGCCCGAGCCAAGTACGCCGACGATCTGGTGGCCAACACCGCCGACCTCTACCGGCGGACTCGCTCGATGACCTTCACGGTTGACCAGATCGCCAACGGCTCCCTCGGCCTGCTGGACGAGGTGGCTACCGGAAAGGTGACCGGTGAGGAAGAGCGCTGGTCACATACCGACCTATGGGACTTCCAGGCCAACGTGGACGGTGCCAGGGTCGGCTTTGCCGGGCTGCGACCGCTGCTGAAGAAGAAGGACCCGGGGTTGGACGCCAAGGTCGATACCCAGTTCCGGGCCTTGCAGAAACTGCTCGACCAGCATCGGGTGGGCGACAGATTCCAGTCCTACCAGAAGCTGAAGCCGGCTGAGCTGAAAGCCTTGTCCGACGCCGTCAACGCCCTGTCCGAACCACTCTCCCGGCTCACGGCCGCGGTGATCTGAGGCCGATCAGATGAGTGAGCAGATCGATCCGGTAGCGTCTCCGGGCCTGTCCCGACGCGGCCTGCTGGGCGCTTCGGGTGCCGGAGTCCTCGCCCTCGGTGCAGGCTTCGCGGGGGGTCTGGCGACCGGGCACGCCACCGCCGCAGAGCCGGCCGCGAGGGCGAGTGCGTCGCAGCATTCCTTCTTCGGTCCGCACCAGGCCGGTATCACCACCCCGGTCCAGGATCGGCTGCACTTTGCCTCCTTCGATGTCACCACCAGGTCGCGGGCTGAGCTGATCCAGCTGCTGACCGACTGGACCCAGGCAGCCGAGCGGATGACTCGCGGGCACGGAGCTGGTCCGCAGGGCCCGGTAACCGGACCATACGATGGGCCCCCCGATGACACCGGGGAGGCCATCGGCCTGCCGCCGTCATCGCTCACCCTCACCTTCGGGTTCGGCCCCAGCCTCTTCGTTGACGACGAGGGCCGGGACCGGTTTGGGCTCAAGTCTCGCCAGCCAAGGCCGCTGCGCCGGTTGCCGCACTTTCCGGCCGATAAGCTGGACCAGGCGCACAGCGACGGCGACATCTGCATCCAGGCCTGCGCCGACGATCCCCAGGTGGCGGTACACGCGATCCGGAACCTGTCCAGAATCGGCTTCGGCACGGTGGCGATGCGCTGGTCCCAGCTTGGCTTCGGGCGTACCTCATCCACCTCGACCAGCCAGCAGACCGCCCGTAACCTCTTCGGCTTCAAGGACGGCACCGACAACCTGAAGCTGGAGGAACCGGAGCGCGTCAATGAGCATGTCTGGGTCAGCGGTGAGCGCGGGAGCGCGGCTTGGCTGAACGGTGGCAGCTATCTGGTGGCACGAAAGATCAACATGATGATCGAGACTTGGGACCGGCAATCCCTGCGATCCCAAGAACACGACATCGGCCGCACCAAGGACGCCGGCGCTCCGCTGTCTGGTGGCGAGGAGTTCACGGCCGCGAATTTCAGCCTGAAGGGCCGTGGCGACCAGCCGATGATCCCGGTCGACTCTCATATCCGTCTGGCGCACCCCGATCACAACAACGGCGTCCGGATGCTACGGCGCGGCTTCAACTTCGTTGACGGCAACGACTCCCTCGGCCGGCTTAATGCGGGTCTTTTCTTCCTGGCCTTCGTACGGGATCCAATCACGCAGTACATCCCGATCCAAACAAAGCTGTCCCGCTCCGACGCGCTGATGGAGTACCTGCAGCACACCGGCTCCGGCCTCTTCGCGGCGCCACCCGGAGCCCGCCCGGGCGAGTTCATCGGCCAGGCTCTCTTCAGCGCCTGACCTCGGTTGGGACTGGCCGCTTCGGACCGATCCCCAACCCTCGCGGGATGCCGCGGATGCCACGGCCAAGCCAGGGAGCCAGGTAGGTGACGGCCCAGTCCCAGTCACCGGCGAGCTGCCTACGACGAGCGATCTGCTCGGGCGTCTCGAGCGCCTCGGTCCACGAATCGTCCACCCCGGAAACTCCCAGCTGCCAGGCCAAGGCTGCGGCCACCCGCTGATGGCCCAGGGAGTTGCCATGCAACCGGTCATCGGACCAGAGCCGCGGGTCAACGGCAATCGGGTACTCGGTGAAGTCCATCACCTCCACACCATGGCGCTGAGCCGTGGTACTGACAATGTCGTTGAGCCTCATCATCCGGTGGCGGAACACCCGGCCAAGCGGATTCAGAGCGCCCGGATCCGGCATGGTGAAGGTCAGCACGGTGATCCCCGCCTGCCGCGCCTGGCCGAACATCGCCTCGAAACTTTCGGCCAGCTGGTCGAAGTCGGGGCGAAGCCCGATCACATCGTTCATCCCGCCGACAATCGTCATCAGGTCCGGCTCGAAAGCCAGAGCCGCATCAAACTGAGTGGTTCGGATAGCACCCACCTTGTGGCCCCGGATGGCAAGGTTGGCATATTCCAGTGGCTCGTCCTGGCCCTCGGCGATGTGATCGGCCAACCGGTCCGCCCAGCCGCGATAGCCGCCGTGGCCGTCCGGTTCGTCCAGTCCCTCGGTGGTGGAGTCACCAATCGCCACATATCGGATGAATACCGGTTCATCCTCAGATACAGGGTCACGCTCAGATACGGGCTCACCCTCAAAAGCAGGCACAGGCTCAGGTTACCCTCCAGTAGCTGTTCTAACGGTCAACCTGGCCCGTCGATGCGGGATCCGCCCTACGCTGGGCTGGGGAGGCATAATGGCGTACCAGACTTTGGATGCCGCGTTCACGGCGTTCTGCGATGCGGAGCGCCGGACTCTGCTCGGAACCGCCGCGTTGTTGCTCGCAGACCCGGTCGCCGCGGACCGGCTGGTCCAGTCCAGCCTGGCTGAGATCTACCGGCAGTTCAGCAATCCCCACGATGCCCGGACCGCCGCGTACGCGCTGGTGACCAGACCTGACGTCACCGACGTCAAACTGCCCTGGCGACCACCGGACAGTCGCTTCGAACTGTTTGACCGCTTCGAACTGATCGACCGCCGCCCTCCGGCGGTCTGTGGGGTAGCGATGATGGCTGACCTGGCGGCGCTGCCGACCGATCAGCGTCGGGTCATCGTGCTGGAGTATTACGCCCAACTGCCCATCACCGAGATAGCCCAGATCGTCGGCCTTGACGTCGCTACCGTGCGCACCTCGTCCGAGCAGGCCAGGGCCGCTCTGAAGGGTCGGGACGCAAGACGTCACGATGATCTTCGGCTGGCCGAGGAACTGGCTGACGCGGCCGGCAACCCTGGCTCGGCGGATACCGATGACCTGGCCCACGGCCGCTGGCTGCGGCGGAGGCGACACGTGCGGACCAGTGCACTGGCAGCAGCCGGAGCAACTCTGGTGCTGCTCGCCGCCGCATTTCTGCCCGGTTTGATCAACACCGGCTTGACCAGCACCGGCTTGATCAACACCGAACAGGCCATCCCCGGGCCATCCCGGGGACAGCTGACGAGTGAGTGGCGCTCGGCGATGACAGCGGCGGCAGCCAGCCATCTCCACCCCGGTCAGGCGAACTTGACCGGTTACAGCTTCTCCCGTAACAACTTTGACGACAGCGATAGTTTCTGGGCCGGCTCGGGAGGCGCCCTCGGCTTGGAGCTTTTCCGAAAGACCGGTGGTGCTACCCAGGTCTACCTACAGGTCGCCACCAGTTCCGGCTTCGCGGCTACCTGCGGGACGCTCACCGGAAGCCGCTGTCAAACATTGCAGATGATGGACGGCAACCGCATCAGCGTCACCGAGTCGACGACGCTGAAGGCGGGCATGGAGGTGCAGTACTCACCGGACGGCCGACAGGTGATCACCGTTGTGGCCCACAATTTCTCGGCTGGAGAGGAGCTCCCCCTCACCCGATCCCAGTTGATCGATCTGGCCGAGGACCCGCGACTCCGGCTGCCGGGCCACTGACGACGACAGCCACTCCAGTTACCTCATCGCGGGTACTGATGGCTGACTGATAGACAGGAGCAATGAATGGCACGGCCGGCTCGCGGAGAGCCGGAACTGCGGTATTCGCTGTTTTCGCGTTGAACGGCCTGCTGTTTGCCAGCTGGCTTTCCCGGTTGCCCGCGGTCCGGGACCGGCTGGAGTTGTCCCCGGCTGAGATCGGCGTCATCCTGCTGGTCGGGGCGGCCGGATCCGTCATCTCCTTGCCGCTGACCGGTCTGCTGGTAGAACGGCTGGGCACAGCCCGCGCGGTCGGAGCCGCGGTGGTGGTTGGGCTGCTGGGCACTGTGTTGGTCTCGATCGCGGTGGCCATCGCGCAGCCGGTGCTGCTGGCGGCGTCGCTGTTTTTGACCATGATGGGAGTTGGTGCCTGGGACGTCGGCATGAACCTGGCAGGGGCCGACGTCGAGCAAGCCATCCACCGCGCCGTCATGCCCCGGTTCCATGCCGGATACTCCCTCGGTACGGTGCTGGGTGCCGCCCTCGGCGCCGGCGCGGCCGCGCTGGGCCTGGCGGTCACCCTGCATCTGATCATCATCGTGGTCATCGTTGCGGTCAGCGCCCCGTTCTGCCTACGGTCCTTTCTGCCCGGCACTCAGGCAGCGCGGGCCGACCGGACCCCGACCGGAAACCCGGTCCGCAAACCCCATGCCTTCGCCGCCTGGCTGGAGCCAAGGACCGTACTGATCGGGGTGATGGTACTGGCTGCCGCACTGACCGAAGGCGCGGCCAACGACTGGCTCGGTCTGGCGACCGTGGACGGTTTCGCGGTGCCGAACCAGGCCGGCGCGATCATGTTGGCCATCTTCATGGTCGCCATGACGTCGATGCGCTTGCTGGGGACGAGCTGGCTGGACCTGCATGGCCGAGTTACGGTCCTGCGGGTCTGCATCGCGCTGGCGCTCGTCGGGTTGGTGACCTTTTGCTTCGCGCCGTGGCTCTGGCTGGCCGGCCTGGGAGCCATTTTGTGGGGACTCGGTGCCGCCTTGGGCTTCCCGGTTGGGATGAGTGCCGCCTCCGATGATCCTCGCCGTGCTGCCTCCCGGGTTTCCGTCGCGGCCTCGATCGGGTACGTCGCCGTCCTTGCTGGCCCGCCGCTGTTGGGGCTGCTGGCCGAGCAGGTAGGGTACCGGCACGCGCTGCTGGTCATCGCCGGACCGCTGCTGATCAGCCTGCTCATTACCCGGGTGGCCGCCCCTGTTGCGGTCGGCGGGCCGGGAGAAGACATCAGTCTGGCTGACCATAAAGAGCAGTAGAATGGCCTGATGGCATACGTCGCCGACTTCCCACCGATCTATGTCACCGTCGACATCGTGGTCCTGACCATTCGCGATGATCAGTTGCATGCCTTGCTCATTAAGCGTGGATCAGCACCGTACAAGGGAAGACTTGCGCTCCCGGGGGGATTCGTCGGGCAGTCCGAGGGACTCGAAGCCGCTGCCCGCCGTGAGCTCCGGGAAGAAACCGGGATCGACGTCGCGCCGCTGCACCTGGAACAGCTAGGGACGTACGGCAAACCCAACCGGGACCCGCGCTCGCGCACGGTCAGCGTCGCCTATCTGGCCATCCTGCCCGAGCTGGACGAGCCGGAGGCCGGTACAGACGCCGCGTCGGCACACTGGATTCCGGAGGACGGGCTTACCAGCCGCCGCCTTGCCTTCGACCATGATCAGATCCT
>JBBSQO010000019.1:0-11261 GCA_038244025.1 Propionibacteriales bacterium | reverse complement strand
TACGGGCGAACGTGTCAACCAGGATCAGGAAGGCCGCGCCCATCAGAAAGCTCACCGGCAGCAGCACCCGGTGGTCCGGACCGACCCACATTCTGGCCAGGTGCGGCATCACCAAGCCCACCCAGCCGACGATGCCACTCACGGCAACGGCACCGGCGATAATCAGCGTTGAGGCACACAGAACCGTCCACCGCAGCGCACCAGGGCGCACGCCGAGCGCTGCGGCCTCGTCGTCGCCAAGGGACAGGACGTTGATCCGCCAGCGCAGCAGCAGGAGAACGACCGTTCCCGCGGCGATGGGCACAACGGCGATGAATACCTTCGTATAGGTTGCCGTGGCGACGCTGCCCAACAGCCAGAAGACGATCGCGGGCAACGTGGTGTACGGGTCGGCGACATAGGTGACGAGCCCGACCAGCGCCGTGAAGAAAGAACCCACGACAACGCCGCCCAGCACCACCATGAGCGTCGATGATCGTTGCCGACCGGCCGTCACTATGAAGAGAACGGCAATCGCCATCAGACCGAAGGCAAAGGCACCCGTGACGAGGAAGAGCGAGCCGAGTCCCAAGAGCAGGGCCAATGCGCCGCCAAGGGACGCTCCAGCAGACACGCCGATGATGTCTGGGCTCACCAGCGGGTTGCGAAACGTGGCCTGCAATGCGGCGCCAGCGATCGAGAGACCGCCACCGACCAGGAGCCCGAGCAGGATTCGCGGCATTCGCACCAGGTCGACAACGCTCTGTTCGGTGCCGCTCGCTTCACTCGAGGTACCGAAGACGTGCGACGCCAAGATCTGGACCACATGCGGCAGCGACACGCTGTATCGCCCCGCCGCAAGTCCCACGAGCACTACGGCGACGAGGACGATGGCCGAGACGGCGATCTGAAAGGCTGTGCCGCTCAGGCGACTCACGACACTGTGACGAAGTTCCTCCTGCTCACGTAGCATCGAACTGGCCGTAGTTGGCCGACTCTCCATTGACATCCGTCCGGAGAATCTTGCCCAGCTGGCCGTTCGACGGCTCCTGGCCATAGAGGAACTTGTAGTAGGTGACGATATCGGCACGCAAGTTCGACTTGGGCTGCGGGAAGGCGATCTGGGATATCCATTGCCACATGAGCGGCGACTCCTGGCCCGGCGGGTCCCACCGGTAACCGCCCAGCGGGACCTTATAGACCCGTCGCGACTTGACGGCCGACATGTCTTTGAACACCGGATCCTTGTACACATCATCGGGCGTCGAGGTATCGAAGTTGCCGAGCAGGACGATGTCGGGATCCCAGCCAAGGACCTGCTCTTTTTCGGCGCCCACGTGGCCCTCGCCACGGGCGGGGTGGTCAGATTTCATGGTGGCCGCATTTCGACCGCCGACCAGGTTGATCCAGTAGTCGTTGTACGTCTTGTTCCCCGACACCTTCATTCCGTCCTTGAACTGGAGGAAGTAAAGGATTTTAGGACCGTTCTTAGGTCTGCCTGCCGCCATCGCCTTGACCTTGGTGAGCCTGGACCGAATTTCGCCAAGCATTGCCTTCGCGCGCTCCGGCTTTCCCAGCATTTTCGCGAACAGGGTGATCCAGGCATCGACATCGGCTTGCGTCCCATACGTGAGTCCGGCGACGTTGAGACCGGCACTTTCCAGCGGCGCCGTGATACCGGTGCCCTGGTCGGCCCACTGCACCACGACATCTGGCTTCAGAGCGAGGACACTCTCCACGTTGGGCGCGAAACTGTCGCCCGAGACGTTATGCGGAATCTTGAGTGCGGCGGGGAACATTTCACCGAGGATCCCGTCCTTGATGGCCACCCAGGAAGCTTGATGCATCCCGGCCAGGTGCTTGGCGCTCTGGTCGACGGCGATCAGCATGGAGGCTGCCGGCATCGGAAATGTCACCACCCGCTGGGCCGGACCGTTGAGGACGAACGACTTGTCCCGTTGGTCGGTGACGGTGATCTTATTCACCGGCACATCATTCGCGGCCGGTTTCTTCGTGCTGCCACAGGCTGCCAACAGTGCGGCGGCGCTGATGCCGGCAGCACCCTGCAGAACCAAGCGGCGGGGAAATATCGGCGGCGGCTGCTGGGACAGACGTGGATCGAATTCATGCGCTTCTCGGTTGGCACCCATCGGTGGCCTCCTCATTGGGGCGTCCTCATCAGTAACGCCTCATGGAGAGCATCCGCCCATAGGCGGACGTTGTCAACCAACTTCGCTCGCAGCGATGGCTGGAAGTCGCTACGCTCCTTCCTGCAGAACCCTGTCGTCCGAACAACTATTGCCGAGCAATGCCAGCAGTGTTAACGTCAAACAAGCCCCGAAGCTTGGAGTCGAGCGATGGTCATTGATGGCGCACATCTTTTCATTCGATACGCCTACGCACCCAATCTCCTTGGCTATTGCGGGCCGGCCGACAGTGGCGCCCTGTTGCACTACGGTGCCGCCGAAGTGAGCGATCCCGCCCTGGCCCAGTTCGCGCGTGGATTCGAGGGGGCATGGCCCTACCTCGAATTGATCGCGAGGGCAACAGGCATCGATGACCCACTCGACCAGCGTGTCGTCGAGGCCTACTGGGTCGGCACGCCACTACTGGACAAGATCCGCCTGGCAGATATCGCCGACTCCATGAGCCAGCGATTCCGCGCCAGCTCCGGAGGTGCGTTCGCCCACTTGATCGACGGCGTCAACGCAGGAGGCGTTCCGCACCACAATTTTCACGTGTTCGCAGTTTATCCCTGGCTCGGTCTGCTGCACGACAACCGAAAGTCCTCGACCGCCCTCGATGTGCTCGACAACTGCCGGATCCGTTGGGGCCGCGTCGTTTCGGTCAGCGGTGATGAGGCTGTGGTCCGCTCCCGGCCGCTCGCGTGGGACGGGTTTGAACTTTCGCTCGCCGACGCGCGGTTGGAGACAGCCAGGATTGCATGTGACGGAACAGGGTTCCTGAGGGATCTGGCCGCAGGTGATCTCGTGTCATTACATTGGGACTGGGTCTGCGATCGTCTCAATCCGCGCGCGTTGACACAACTGCAGCACTTCACGTCCCTGCACGTGAATATCGCGAATGCGGGAGCCAGGGACCGAGGCGTTCCAATTCCGCTCGGCTGAGCGGCGAGTGGGGTATTGACCTGAGGCAGGCGACAGGATCAAGGCTCAGCCCTTGATGTACCCATTGGGGTTCAAAACATATTTGGTAGCCGCGCCGGCATCGAAGTCGGCGTACCCCTGCGGCGCCTCATCCAGTCCGATGGCCTTGGCGTTGACATTCTTGCCGATCTGGACCCGGTCATGCAGGATCGCCATCATCAAGCCCCGGTTGTATTTCATCACCGGGCACTGACCGGTGATGAAGGAGAGCGACTTGGCCCAGCCGGTGCCGAGGCTCAGCGACAGCGAACCCTTCTGGGCCGACTCGTCGATTCCGCCCGGATCACCAGTAACATACAGGCCGGGGATGCCTAGCGCACCGCCGGCCGCGGTGATCTCCATCAGGGCGTTGAGCACCGTTGCCGGCGCCTCATGAGCGGCCTCCGCGCCGTGGCCCTTCGCCTCGAAACCGACCGCATCGATGCCACAGTCGACCATCGGAATGCCCAGAATCTGCTCGATCTGCTCGGCGGGGCCCGCCTGGGTCAGGTCCACCGTCTCACAGCCGAAGCTCTTCGCCTGGGCCAGTCGGTCAGCGTTCATGTCACCGACGATGACCACAGCCGCCCCGAGGAGCAGCGCTCCGGTGGCTGCCGCCAGACCGACCGGGCCAGCTCCGGCGACGTAGACGGTCGATCCGATCCCGACATTGGCAGAGACGCAGCCGTGGAAACCGGTGGGGAAGATGTCAGACAGCATGGTCAGGTCCAAGATCTTCTCCAGCGCCTGATCCGGGTCCGGGAACTTCAGCGCGTTCCAGTCGGCATAGGGGACCATGACGTATTCGGCCTGGCCGCCGACCCAGCCACCCATGTCGACATAGCCGTAGGCACTGCCATAACCGTCGGGGTTCACGTTCAGGCAGACCCCGGTCTTGCGTTCCTTGCAGTTTCGGCATCGGCCGCAGGATATATTGAACGGAACCGAGATGATGTCACCCTTGGCGAGCGTCTCAACATCGGGGCCGGTCTCCACCACCTCACCGGTGATCTCGTGGCCCAGCACCAGATCGATCGGCGCGATGGTCCGGCCCCGCACCATGTGCTGGTCCGACCCGCAGATGTTGGTGGCCACCGTCTTGACGATGGCCCCGTGTGGAAGTTTCCGCCCAACATTGTCCGGGTTCACCCCCGGCCCGTCCTTCAGCTCATACGTCGGGTAGTCGATATCGATGATCTCGACCTTGCCCTTGCCCTTGTAGGCGACTGCCCTGTTGCCTGACATTGCGCACCTGCTCTCTCGCGGTGCCGAGTGAGCGGCGCCCCGGCTGGACGGCCGTCTGCGCTCGAATCCCGCGCCTTCCAGTCAACCACCGAAACGGCGGAATGGGTAGGGCGCCGGTTGCTGACGTGCAGCGCAAGTCCGGCTAGTCTGAGTGATCCGGACTTCGGCCAACCTTTCGATCTGGTTGAACCCCAATCTTTTCGACCTGGTTTAACGGAGTCAATATCGCGCCATCCGGCGTGCTGGCGAAGGAGATTCATCATGAAGTGGCTCTGGCTCATCCTCATTGTGATCATCGTGGTCATCCTGGCGTTCATCCTCTGGCGTCGGACCCAGCCCGGGTCGAACACCTCGGGGCAGCGGCGTGATGGAGGCACCGGCCAGAATCCCGACTCCGGACCGGCGACGGTGCCGCCCGTTGGCGGGATGCAGTCAGGCGGAGCCATGTCGACTGGCGGTGCCGTCGCGCCGATGCCAGCCAACGCTGCCTCCCCGAGTCCGGCCAGGTCTGATGATCCCACGGCAGCAGATACCCCGGCCTCGCCCGTTGAGGCAGGCGCCGATCCCGGCCGGAAAGCTGAGGCTGATCGGCTGGCCAACGAGCCGGGCGCGTCTGGTGCGGAACCAGAAGCCATCACTGGAGAAGACTTTGCCGCGGCTGGCCAGGGTCCACCAGCCAACAGCACCGGCAGCACTCGTACTCCCGATAGCGATCAGGGCTCTCATCCGGCGGGAGGAACCACAGACGATGTCAGCGCGGCAACAGCCGACGCGCCGGCCGCCGAGGAGAGTTGGGACGAGGCCCCCGAAGCACCGGCAACCGAGCAGCCCGCTGGGTCAGCTGCGACCGGGCAGCATTCCGACCCGGGATACCAGGCTGGTGACGGAGCGCAGGCGTGGGCCGAGACCCCACCGTCGGATGAGCGCTCCAGCGAGCTCCAGCAATCACAGTTCGACACCCAGAGCTACCACCAGGATGCAGGCCGTCAGCCGACCACTGGCCAGCCGGGCCCTGATACGGCGGGGCAGCAGATCGATCGCTCAGTCGAAACTGAGGTCGGTGAGCTGGAGGATGAGCGTCGTCCGCGGCCGGAGGATGACCAGCCAGCAGGGTGAGCAGGCGTTACCGTGTCCGCGTGACGAACCCTGCTGAAGATCCGGTCGACGCCGTCCCGTTCAACGCCGACCACTGGGATGAGGTGCCAGGTTTCACCTTCACCGACATCAGCTATCACCGGGCGAAGAGCGCACCGGTGGTGCGGATCGCCATCGACCGGCCGGAGGTGCGTAATGCGTTCCGGCCACAGACGGTGGACGAGCTGTATCGCGCGCTGGACCATGCCCGAATGTCCTCGGACATCGGTTGCGTCCTGCTCACCGGCAACGGACCGTCGGCCAAGGACGGCGGCTGGGCCTTCTGCAGCGGCGGCGACCAACGTATCCGGGGCCGGTCCGGTTACCAGTATGCCGCCGGCGAGGATGGCGAATCTGCTGACCCGGCCGCCCTCGGACGGTTGCATATCTTGGAGGTGCAGCGGCTGATCCGGTTCATGCCCAAGGTAGTGATCGCCCTGGTCAATGGCTGGGCAGCTGGCGGTGGGCACAGCCTGCATGTGGTGTGCGACCTGACGCTGGCCAGTGCCGAGCAGGCCCGGTTCAAGCAGACGGATGCCGATGTCGGCTCCTTCGACGGCGGCTTCGGTTCGGCGTACCTGGCCCGTCAGGTGGGCCAGAAGTTCGCCCGGGAGATCTTCTTCCTCGGCGAGACCTATGACGCCGAGGAGGGGATGCGGATGGGCATGGTCAATGCCGTTGTCCCGCACGTCGAGCTGGAAACGGTCGGCCTGGAGTGGGCCAAACGAGTATGCGCCAAGAGCCCGACGGCGCAACGGATGCTGAAATTCGCCTTCAACGCCATCGATGACGGGCTGGTCGGCCAGCAGATCTTCGCCGGCGAAACTACCCGGCTGGCCTATATGACAGATGAGGCGACCGAGGGCCGAGATGCCTTTCTGCAGAAGCGGGACCCGGACTGGTCGGCATTCCCGTACTACTTCTGAGTAGACGCGGGCAGGCAAGCCTGTCCTGCGTGGCTCTCCTGCCGGATTCGACCTACGGTAGGAGTCATGACGAGCACGAGCATGGGTGCCGCCCCCGTACCGGCACATCCGGAGGAGCCGCACGATTCCGGCATCAACTCCCGGCTGAACTGGCTCCGGGCTGGTGTGCTGGGCGCCAATGACGGCATTGTTTCGACTGCTGGAATCGTGGTCGGCGTCGCCGGTGCGGTGGCGGACCGGGGGACGATCTTCACTGCCGGCATTGCCGGCCTGCTGGCGGGTGCGCTGTCGATGGCGACCGGTGAATACGTCTCCGTCAGCACCCAGCGAGATGCCGAGCGAGCCTTGCTGGAAAAGGAGCGCCGGGAGCTGGCGGAGATGCCGGCGGAGGAGCTAGCCGAACTCGCGGAGCTTTATCAAGGCAAGGGGCTGACCCCCGAGCTGGCTCACCAGGTTGCTATCCAGCTGACCGAGCACGATGCCCTGGGTGCGCATGCCGAAGCCGAGCTGGGCATTGACCCCGACGACCTGACCAATCCGTGGCATGCGGCCTGGGCCTCAGCGCTGTCCTTTACCCTGGGTGCACTACTGCCGCTGGCGGCCATCCTGCTGATGCCCTATGGGCTGCGGGTTCCAGTGACTGTGGCAACGGTGCTGCTGGCCTTGGCAATCACCGGCTACTTCAGTGCCCGGCTGGGGTCCGCCCCGACCGGGCGGGCCATCCTCCGCAACATGTTGGGCGGACTGCTGGCCATGTCGGTGACCTACCTGATCGGGACGCTAATCGGGACCGCGCTGTAGACGCTGATAATGTTCCCGCGGCGGGTCGGGTGGAGCCATGGCTAACCTTCGTCACGCGCTGGCGACAATGGGCGCACGTGTCTTGCGAACCCGTTGGCTGGTTCGACTGCCTATCTGGCTCTACCGTGCTCGGCTGGGCTGGGTCTGCGGTTCTCGGCTGATCATGCTGGAACACGTCGGGCGCAGATCCGGGACCCGCCGGTACGTTGTGCTGGAAGTCGTTGAACATCTATCCCGTGACGAGTACGTCGTCGTCTCCGGGTTTGGGCTGAAGGCTCAGTGGTACCGCAACATTCGCGCCAACCCGAAGGTCCGGATCTCGTCCGGATTTCGGCGGGACCGGGTGGCAATGGCGATCCCACTGACAAACCGGGAATCTGCCGACACACTGCGCCGGTACGCCGCACGTCATCCTACCGCCTGGGCGAACCTGCGGGCCACCATCGAGGCCGCAGCCGGACAACCGGTGCAGGAACTCCCGATGGTGCGGCTGCAGTTGGACGATGGCACCTGACGCGGTAGCTGTGCTGCGGAAGCTGTCAGCTGGCCAGCTCGGCAAAGGCGGCGTACGACGACTGGGCGCCCTCCCGAGTCGCCGCCAGCGCACCGACCCGGGCGGCGAACCGGGCGGCCTCGACGAGGCTGGAACCGGCGGCGAGCTGATGCGCCACCGCGCCGGTGAAGGCATCACCGCAGCCGGTAGTGTCGACCGCTTCCACCCTGGTGGGCTCGATCATGGTGACCGGATCGTCGCGCTGCTGAGCATCCAGCACCACCGCACCATCGCCGCCCAGGGTGACGATGGCCCGCTGAATTCCCTTGTCAGAAAGGAGATTCAGAGTTGCGCCCCAGCCTCCTCCCGCCACACCGCCGATCAGCTGCGCGGTCTCACTCTCATTCACTAGCAGCAGGTCGGTTGCCGCCAGCAGCTCGTCCGGCACGTCCTGGTAGGGGGACAGGTTCAGCACCACCTGCAGCCCCGCCTGGCGGCCAGCCTTCGCGGCCGCGACCACCGTCGGTAGCGGCACCTCCAGACAGAGGCAGAGCACGGCCGCAGTGGTGGGCAGGCTGGCGGTGGCCTGGTCCGGCGTCAGCGCGCCGTTAGCTCCGGGAGAGATGATGATGGTGTTCTCGCCGTCGGCATTGACGACGATCATGGCCGTGCCGGTGGCGTGGTCCGCCAACCGGTGCACCGATGAGACATTCACGCCGGCGTCGGTGGCTGCCTTGCACGCGAGCCCACCGTGGCTGTCTTGGCCCACTGCACCGATCAAGGTCACTTCCGAGCCGAGGATGCTGGCGGCCGCCGCCTGGTTGGCGCTCTTGCCGCCGGCGGTGGTGACCAGCTCGGAACCGGTCAGCGTCTCGCCGGGTTCAGGGAAGCGCTCGGTACGGACGGTGAGATCAATATTCATCGAGCCGATCACCACCACCGGGCTGGCTCCCGGGGTGTCTGTCATGCCGCCTCCTTCGGTTGCTGGGCCGGCCTTCCCTTAGCTGCGGCGTCGACTTCGGCATCAAGCGGCCGGGGAATCAGGAACGAAGCCAGCAGGGCAAGCAGCAAGATCACCAGTCCAGCCACCAGGCCACCGAAGTATCCGGCTCCGCCGCCGGTGCCATCGGCAGGCGTCATGGCCGTCTTGACCGCGAAGATGACCGCGAAGCTTAACCCGGCGCCCAGGTTGAAGGCCCCAGCATTCAACCCGGGCAGAAAACCCTGGTTCTCCTTCGGTGACAACACGATACCCAAACCGTTCAGGATGATGTTTCCGATGCCGGCGTAGGTGATGCCGATCAGGAGCGAGCCGAGAAGCAGCAACAGTTTCGAGTCGCTGCCAACAACCAACATCAGCAGACCCATCGAGAGCACCGCACCGACCATACCGATCCGCAGCACCTTGCGATAACCGTAGGTCGCCGCCAACCGGCCGGAGACGGGCCCCATCAGCAGCCCGGCAATGGCGTACGGGGTGAGCGTCCAGAAGGCGGAAACACCCGCCCCCATCCCGAAGCCGACCTGCTTATCTTGGGCGAGGTTGGGAATCAAGCCGTTCATCACCGCGAAAACGCCGGTCACCGTGAGCAGCGTTGTCAGCAACAGCGCCCAGGTGCTGCGGGCACGGAGCAGACGGGTGGCCACCAGCGGATGGCTGCTGTGGTTTTCCACCCGCCAGAAGAGGGCGAAAGCGACAGCGGTGACGACCAGCAAGATGATCACCAACAGCCAGTTGGCGTCGCCGAGCTTGCCCAGCTCGTCCAGGGCGATCAGCAGGGCGCCGACCGAGATCACCAGCGGCAGCACTCCCAGCCAGTCCATCTTCTCCTTCTTCGCTGCCATTGACTCCGGTGCGAAGAAGATCATCATCAGTGCCGCCAGGCCGGCGATCACAGCCATCACCCAAAAGACCGAGGAGAAGCCGAAGTTCTGGGCGAGGTAGCCGCCGGCCAGTGCGTCGACGCCGGCGATGCCGCCGTTGATCGCCGTGAGAACGCCCATCAGGGTGCCGTACAACTTGGGCTCGGGGACCTCCACCCGCAACATGATCAGGCACAGCGGTACTACCGGGCCGGACACGCCCTGGATGATCCGGCCGACGAACAGTACGTTGATAGTGGTCGCCAGAGCAGCAACCACGCAGCCGACCAGCATGATGATCAGCATGCCGGCCAGCACCTTCTTGCGCCCGGTGATGTCGCCGAGCCGGGGCAGGAAGAGAGAGAACAGTGCTGCGGAGGTGAAGAACGCGGTCTGGGTGAGTCCGACCGAGGCGGAGTCGGTGTGGAGCTCTTTTTCGATGGTGGCCAGCACTGGGCTGAGCATGCTGGCATTGAGCTGGAAGGCGATGCAGGCCGCGAGCAGCGCGGCCATCAGCACGCCGACGTTGACGTTGTTGACCTGACCTGGCTTCACCTGCCCAGACCGGGCCGGTCCGGCTTGGCTGGTCATTCCACCTCCCCAATCCGGCTCAGCGCGTCGGTGATCAAGTTCCAGAACCGGCCATGGTCCAGGTGCACCGCTACCGAGGTGGTGCAGTCCGGCGGCGCCGGGCTGCGGAAGTCGGCCACCGTCATGCCCAGGGTCAGCTTGCCGGCCAGCTCGATGTCGACCGGTACCCGCCGGGTCGTCATCACGGCCGGGTCGATCACGTACGCCACCGCGCACGGGTCGTGGACCGGCGGGGAGTCAAATCCTTGGGACTTCTTGTACATGGTGCCAAAGAACTTCAGTAGTTCCACCACAAAGGTGGCCGGTTTGGTCCCCACCGCGGCAATCTGCCGGACGACCTCGGGGGTGGCCAGCGCCTGGTGGGTGAGGTCCAGCCCGACCATCAAGACTGGCCAGCTCTCGTTGAACACAATGTGGGCAGCCTCGGGATCAATCTTGATGTTGAACTCCGCTACCGCGCTCCAGTTTCCCTGGTGATAGCCGCCGCCCATCAAGACGACCTCCTTAACCCGCTCGGCCAGCCGTGGTTCCCGTCGTACGGCCATCGCAATGTTGGTGAGCCCGCCAGTCGGCACCAGCGTGATCGCTTTTGGCGGGTGGGACATCACCAGCTCGATGATCAGGTCAACAGCATGGCGTGGGTCCAAACTGATGGTTGGCTCAGGCAGCACCGGGCCGTCCATCCCGGAGTCACCGTGAATCCCAGCCGCGGTCTGGATGTCACGCACCAGTGGTCGGGGACAGCCGGCAGCGATCGGGACATCCGTCATGCCGGCGATCCGGGCGACCGCGAGGGCATTGTTGCTGACCTTGTCGAGGGTCTGGTTGCCGACCACTGTGGTGACCGCCAGCAGCTCAATCTCTGGGCTGCCGTGCGCGAGCAGGATGGCAATGGCATCGTCATGACCGGGGTCACAGTCGAGGATGATTTTGTGTGCCACGATTCACTCCATCGTCAGGGATGGACAGCAGAGGCTCGTCACCCTACCCATCGTCGAGCTGGGCCTGGCGTCAGCCTGCGACTCCGTAGAGGCGGTCTCCCGCATCCCCCAGCCCGGGCACGATGTAGCCGACCTCGTTGAG
>JBBSQO010000018.1:0-11288 GCA_038244025.1 Propionibacteriales bacterium | reverse complement strand
TAGGGACAGTCGGTAGGGACAAGGGAAAGAGGACGGTAGTGAAGATGGCTCGATCGCGCGCCGCGGTGCGCAGCGTGGCTGCTGGCGTGCTGCTAGTCGCCCTGGTACTGACCGGATGCGCTCATTCTCCCTCCAACGCTGCCGTAGTGAATGGCGCTGAGATCAGCACCAGTGAGCTGCACAGCACCATCCAAGGGGTGGCTACCAGCCTCGGCGCACCGCCGGAACAGATTCAGCAGTCGGCCGTCCTGGGGGCACTGATCCACGGTCAGCTCTCTGACCAAATCGCCGCCGAGCATAAGATCGTGATCACCCAGGGCCAACGGGACGCGGTGATCAAGCAGTTGGAGGGTGCCGACAAGCTGGCCGGGAATCCGGACTCCCGCGCGGTCGCGTACGGGCTGGTTGACCAGCAGATCGTGCTCGCCAAGCTTGGCCAGGATGCGTACCTGAAGGCCATCAAGGAGGCAACGGTGACGCTCAATCCTCGGTTCGGCAGCTGGGACCAAAAGACCGGCGCCATCGAGGGATCATCCGGATCGCTCTCCCAGCCGGCTATTCCGACGCCAGCCAAGCCCTGACTCACCGCACCGATGGCAGTTTCGTCTGACCGCTACCCGGAGCTGGCGCGCTTTGTCGAGGTGCTGGAGACGCTGCGATCGGCCTGCCCCTGGGATGCCGAGCAGACCCACCTCTCCTTGGTCCAGTACCTGATCGAGGAAACACTGGAGACGGTCGAGGCGATCGAGTCCGGTGACCGGGTGCACCTGCGGGAGGAACTAGGTGACCTGCTGCTGCAGGTCGTCTTCCACGCCACCATCGCCGCTGAGGAGCCATCCGGCTTCACCCTGGAAGATGTCGCCGCCGGAGTGGCCGACAAGCTGATCGCCCGGCACCCCTATGTCTTCGCCGGTGAGCAAGTGCCGGCCCACCTGGACGGCAGCTGGGAAAGTCGCAAGGCGGTCGAGAAGGGCAGAACCTCTGTACTGGAAGGGATTCCCGAGCAGATGTCGGCGATGGCCCGCGCAGCGAAGGTGATCAGCCGGGCGCGGTCCCGCGAGGTCGATATTGACCTTGACGAGACGTTCGTCAGTGCCGACCAGGTCGGCAGCGAGATTCTCTCGCTGGTCTCCCGGGCCCAGGCAAGCGGGGTCGATGCCGAGCAGGCCGTACGGCGGGCGCTGCGCGCACTGGAACAGCAGGTGCTGGCAGCGGAGACGAATGCCCCGGTCGGGGACTAGCCTGATGGCCATGGCCGCAGGGAATCGGGAGACCCGTACCGACGCCGAGGCGGCGCTGGCCGTCCGGCGCGAACTTGGCCCGGACTACAACGACGAGGTCGCCGGCCAGCAAGGCCGCCGCCAAGCTCGAGAGCCAGCATCTGGCCGACCAGAAGGGCGCCCGGACCCAGCGGTTTGTGCTGGGGATCGTCTCGCTCTGCGCCGGCATCCCGATCACGGCCATCTCCGCCATGAATGTCGATCCTGGGCTGCTGGGCGTGATGGTCAGCTGGGCCGGCATCGTCGGCGTCAACGCCGTGCACGCGTTGGCCAACCGGCGCCACAGCTGAGCCGTCCCTCCGGACCGCGAGATCTAGCAAGATGACCGTCCCGGCCGAACCTGGTCATTTTGCCAGATCTCAGGTCCAGATGTCCTACGCCCTCATAGACCAGCAGCCCGGTGGGCTGGAATAGCCAGGACAGCTGGAATAGCCGGGACAGCTGGAATAGCCGGGACAGGGAGTGGCGATCGCGGACCGGCGGGCACCTCCCCGTTACTCTTAGGAGACACAGCCGGTGCCGACCCGTCACTTCTTCACCGACACGCCGCAAGAAGTGGTGAGAATCTGACGGGTCGGCGTTTGGGAATCGGACGAACATGAGACCTTCCGCCACGACGCGGGGGTTCGTCAGTTGAAAGGCATTCGTAGTGGCAACCATTGAATTCGTCGGGGCACGCGAGATCCTCGACTCCCGGGGTAATCCGACCGTTGAGGTTGAGGTCGGCCTGGACGACGGTTCCGAGGGCCGTGCCGCGGTCCCCTCCGGAGCGTCCACCGGCGCCTTCGAGGCCGTGGAGCTGCGGGACGGTGGCAAGCGTTACGGCGGCAAGGGCGTCAGCAAGGCGGTGCTCAATGTCATCGACCAGCTCGGACCCGAGCTGGTCGGCTATGACGCCAGCGAGCAGCGGCTGGTCGACCAGGCCATGCTGGACCTGGATGGCACGGACAACAAGGCCAAGCTGGGGGCCAATGCCATCCTCGGTGTTTCGCTCGCGGTGGCGCATGCCGCGGCACAGTCGGCCGAGCTGCCGCTCTACCGCTACGTCGGCGGCCCGAACGCGCACACCCTGCCGGTACCGATGATGAACATCCTCAACGGCGGCTCGCACGCGGACAGCGACGTGGACGTACAGGAGTTCATGATCGCGCCAATCGGCGCCACCACGTACCGCGAGGCCGTTGAGCAGGGCGTCGGTGTCTACCACGCACTCAAGTCCGTACTCAAGAAGCGTGGGCTGTCTACCGGTCTCGGTGATGAAGGAGGCTTCGCCCCCAACCTGCCGCAGAACGTGGCCGCCCTTGAGCTGATCGCCGCCGCGGTGGAGAGTGCCGGACTGAATTTGGGCACCGACATTGCCTTGGCGCTGGACGCCGCCAGCAGCGAGTTCTTCGACTCCGCCAGCGGCACCTACAGCTTCGACAAGAAGAAGATGTCGGCCGATGAGCTGACGGGTGTCTATCAGCAGTGGATCTCCGATTTCCCGATCGTGTCGCTGGAGGACCCACTGGCCGAGGACGACTGGGTCGGGTGGTCCACGCTGGTCGGTCAGCTCGGCGACCGGGTCCAGATCGTCGGCGACGATCTGTTCGTCACCAATGTTGAGCGGCTGCAACGCGGTATCGACGAAAAGGCCGCCAACGCGCTGCTGGTCAAGGTGAACCAGATCGGCTCGCTGACTGAGACCCTGGATGCGGTCGAGATGGCCCACCGCGCGGGTTTCCACTGCATGATCAGCCACCGGTCGGGTGAAACGGAGGACACCACCATCGCCGACCTCGCGGTGGCCACGAATTGTGGCCAGATCAAGTCAGGTGCCCCGGCCCGGTCCGAGCGGGTCGCTAAGTACAACCAGCTGCTTCGGATCGAAGAGGATCTCGACGATGCTGCCCGCTATGCCGGCGTCGCTGCCTTCCCGCGCTACCAGACGAGCCAGCGGTCCACCCGGCAGCCGTCCGGCCCACGCTGATGCCTGCTGGTCGCCGGTCGACGCGCCGCCCCGGATCGGGGCCGGGGCGAGGATCGCCGCGTACGCACACCTCCCGCACGAGCCAGGCCAGCCACGGATCGGCGCGGGCGGAGACCGAGCGAGCGACCGCGACCGACCAGCCAGAAGGAAACACCACCCCGACCGCGGCGGAGCGGGCGCATTTCTGGTCCGCAGCCCGCAGACGGTCCGGTATCACGACCAGGGCCATCGCGCTCGGCGTCGTCGTGCTGGTGCTGACGATTTCGTACGCCTCCAGCCTGCGGGTCTATCTCAACCAGCAGCAGGACCTGGCCGAGACCCGCCAGGAGATCAGCCAGCGGCAGCAGCGGATTGCTGGCCTGGAGTCGGAGCTCTCCCGGTGGCAGGACCCGGCGTACGTTCGCGCCCAGGCCCGGCAGCGACTCGGCTGGGTGGTGCCTGGCGAGACCGGCTACAAGGTGCTTGGTCCCGATGGCAAGCCGATGGGCGGTGGGACGGAGATCGACTCCGAGGCGGCCAAGCCGGCCGAGCCGAGCCAGGCTTGGTGGGACAAACTGTGGGGAACGGTCCAGGCCGCGGATCATCCCGCCCCCGGACAGGAGGGTGGGCGCAAGGCTAAGCCGAGCAAGGACCCAACCATCACCCTCACCACGAAGCCGACAGCAAAGCCGACCGGGTAGCTCCGGCTCCCTTGGATTCCGTCGGAGCGAGGGCTTCACGTTCAGTCGAGGGCGGATGAATACCGATTGGGGTGAACCTAGACTGGCTGCCGTGTTTGAACCCATCAACGCCCACGACGAGGCCGTGGTCCGCGCCCAGCTACAACGACCGGCGCGCGGCCTGGCCGGAATCGCCTGGCGTTGCCCCTGCGGTAAGCCCGGTGTAGTGGCTACCGAACCGAGACTGCCGGACGGCACACCGTTTCCCACCACCTACTATCTGAGCTGCCCTCGAGCCACGGCCGGCTGCTCCACGCTGGAGTCCCAGGGGCTGATGGCCGAGATGACCGCGCGGCTGACAGCGGACCCGAACCTGGCGGCGGCCTACCGGAAGGCGCATGAGTCCTACCTGGCGGACCGCAACAAGCTCGGTGAGGTGCCCGAAATCGCCGGGGTCAGCGCCGGTGGCATGCCTGACCGAGTTAAGTGCCTGCACGTTCTGGTTGGTCACGCGCTGGCCGCTGGCCACGGCGTCAACCCGCTAGGGGATGAGGCGCTGGCCGCCTTGGGAGCGTTCTGGCAGCACCCGTGCCTAACCTGGTCCGGCCCAACCATCGTCGGCCTAACCAACGCCGGCCAGGGCGACGAGCAGGCAGTGGGACGGCCATGAGCCGGGTCGCGGCACTCGACTGCGGGACGAACTCCATCCGCCTGCTGGTGGCCGAGCAGGGGCCAGAGGGCGACCTGGTCGACCTGCACCGGGAGCTGGAGATTGTCCGGCTGGGGCAGGGCATCGATGCCAGCGGAGAGTTCCATCCCGATGCGCTCCGTCGCACATTTTCCGCTGTCGACCGGTTCGCGACAAGGATCCGCTCGTACACGGTGAGCCCGGACGCCACCCGGTTCGTGGCTACCTCCGCGGCCCGGGACGCGCGTAACTCCGACGAGTTCTTTGCCGGCGTCCAGGACCGCCTCGGGATCCGGCCAGAGATCATCACCGGGGATGAGGAGGCACGACTGTCGTTCGCCGGTGCTCTTCTCGGGGTCCGGACCGACGGGGGGCCGGTACTGGTGATGGACATCGGTGGTGGCTCGACGGAGCTGATTCTCGGTACGGGGCGTGGCCCGGCAGACCCGACCGGCGGAGCAGTAGCCGGCTCGGACACCATCACAGCCGCCATCTCCCTCAACATCGGCTCGGTGCGGCTGACCGAGCGGTTCCTGACCGGTGACCCACCGACTCCGGCGCAGCTCGCCGCTGCCACCGGCCTGGTGGATGAGAACCTCGACTCCAGCGGCATCGATTTCGGCACGGTCCAGACCTGGATTGGCGTCGCTGGTACGGCGACCTCGATGGCGGCGATCCAGCTGGGACTCGACGAATACGACCGGAGTCGCGTCGATGGCTCGACCATGACCGTGGAGGAGCTGCGCACCATGGCGGCCAGCTTCGCGACCAGCACCGTGGCCGAGCTCCGGCGGATCCCTTCGCTGCATCCCCAGCGCGCCGACGTCATCACCGCCGGCAGCCTGATTGCGGCGCGAGTATCCCTGCGGGTCCGGACCGCTACGCTGGTGATTAGCGAGTCCGACATCCTGGACGGCATCGCGCTGGGCCTATGGTCGCGGTGATCAACGGTGCTGAGCCATCGCCGCCATCGGCTGGTCGACACGATCTTGAACACCACGATGACCACACCGCTGAAAGGCTGACCCGGTGACTTCTCTCGCCATTACCGTCCTGGGGCAGGATCGTCCCGGCATCATTGCGCAGACCGCGGAGGTGCTGGCCGATGCGGGGATGAACCTCGAAGATTCCTCCATGACGCTGCTCCGCGGCCACTTCGCCATGACTTTGGTCTGCCATGGCGAGACACCGGTTGGTCAGATTGAACAGGCCTTGACGCCGCTGGTTGATGGCACTCTGACCATCAGCGTTCGCGAACTACCCGATCAGCCAGTGTCCGAGTCCAGCGGCCGGTCATGGCTGGTGACGGTGCATGGTGCCGATCGGTTGGGGATCGTGGCCCGGCTGGCGGGGGTGGTTGCCGACGCTGGTGGGAACATCACGGATCTGACCACCCGACTGTCCGGCGAGCTCTATGTGCTGCTCGCCGAAGTCGACCTGCCAGTGACCGTCGATGTGGAGGCGCTGCAGGGCCAGCTGGCTCAGGCAGCACAGCTGCTCGGTGTCGAGGCATCGCTGCGTCCGCTTGACCGCGACGACCTGTGAGCGACGCCGAGCAACCCCGGTCGGCTGAGACGGTGCGGTCGGCTGAGACGGTGCGGTCGGCTGAGACGGTGCGGTCGGCTGAGACGGTGCAGTCAGCCGAGTCATCGCTGTCGGCGGAGTCATTGGGGCCAGTTGCCCCGCTGCTGCTCGCCGGCCGGGTTCGTCCCGTCGTTGTCGCCCCCGCGCGAATCCTGTCCCAGCCATCGGCACCCGTCGAGGCAACCAGTTCCGAGGCCGTGTCCGTGTGTGCTGACCTGGTGGCCACCATGAGCGTGTCACCGGGTTGTGTGGGGCTGGCGGCGCCGCAAATCGGCGTCGATGCTGATGCCTTCTGCGTCGATGTGTCCGGCCACCCCAAGGCGCGTACGGTTCATGGCCTGATGGTGCTGGTCAATGCCAGGATTCTCGACTCCTCTCGCAACGAGAAGGCCAGGGAGGGCTGCATGTCCGTACCCGACCTGACCGGAGACGTGAAGCGGGCCACCAGGATCCGGGTCCGGGGACAGCTGCCGGGCACAGGTGCGATGGTGGAGATCAGCACGGACGCGTTCGAGGCCCGCGCCCTGCAGCATGAGATCGACCACTGTGCGGGCCAGCTGTTCGTCGACCGGGTTGCCGGAGCCCACGCGCTGCATCCCCGGCGGGTGTATCTGCCCGGTTCCGCTGACCATCCCGGTTCTGCTGACCATCCCGGTTCTGCTGGCTATCAGGCCGGGACCGGCGACGGGTAATGTCGGCCGACGTGGCGGAGGTAGCGCAGGGTCGGCATGACCATGGAGCGGCCGTCGAACGTACCGAGACCGCACTGAAGGATCTTGGCATCACTCTCCTGGTGGCCCTGCTGCTTGCACCATTGGCCATCCTGTGGGGGATTGGGCATGCCCGGACCAAGGACTATCTAGGCCCGAACCAGACCGAGTTCTCACTGAGCTACAGCGGCCAGATCACCCTCGACCTTGGCCTGCTCGGCAACGCCTACCTCCCCAATGACCGGTTTCCGGCCCTGCTGCGGCCTGTCGGTCTCATTATTGAGCCGGGTGGCATCCCGAGCCCCACCGGCAGCAATGTCCCGCTGCTTTCGCAGCGAACCTTGTCGGCTTACCTGACCTTGTTCGCCGAGCCCGAGGCCACCATCCGCGGGGTGGCCGAAAACCTGCTCTCCGATGCCATCGTCAAGTCGATGCAGGCCGAGGTCGTCCTGCTGTCGCTGGCCATCGTCTGGACTCAGCGCCGCCGGTTCCTCAGCCGGCGGGTCGGCGCCGCTCTCACTCCGGGGCGGATGTTCGTCTGCTGGCTGGTCGTCCTCAGCGTGGTGACCGCCAGCATTCTTGCGCCCCGTCCGCCACCTGCCCCGGACAGCAGGGTCCGGGTCCACATCGTCGACGGCACGCCCTTTCAGGGAATGACCGTGGACAGTGCGCTGCTCGGTTCCATCCTCGATCGCGGCATCAGTGGCCTGGAACTTCTTGCCGGCAGGCAGCAGAACGCCATCTCGGACTACATCGACGAAGCTATGACCTCCTTCGCCTTGCAGCAGCGCGACATCGCCGAGGCGGGCAAGGACGAGGTCTTGTTGATGGGCTTCAGCGACCTGCACTGCAGCATGGCCATGACCGAGGTGCTGCGCCGGATCTCCGCCAGTGTCGGTCCGTCGATCGTGCTGAGCTCCGGCGACGACACGATGAACGGCACCGCAGCCGAGCAGTTCTGCATCACCCGGGAAAGGGCGATAGCGCAGGACCGGCCCTTTGTCGTCGCCACCGGCAACCACGACTCCGACGTCACCGACGCCCAGATGCGGCGCCACGACATGACCGTGCTGGACGGGAAGGTGGCGGGCGTGGCGGGAATAAACTTCCTTGGCGATGATGATCCTGAGTACAACACACCGTTCAGCGTGAACCGGACCAAGGAACGCCCGGAGACCGAGGAGCAGCTGGGACAGCGGCTGCTGAGGACCGCCAGTGGCAAGGACGTCGACGTGCTGCTGGTCCACCAGCCGGCCGCATCGGTTGTCTGGCAGACCGCGCCGAGCCCGCCCACCAAGCTGCTGATGTGGGGACATTTCCACCACCAGAACGGACCGTGGACAATCCCGCACGCCGACGGCTCCTGGACCGTGGCGCTGCAGGCCGGCACGGCCGGAGGCATCAAGCAGCCGACCATCACGTCCTTCAGCACACCGTTCACTCCGCCACGCAAACAAGCCGACGCCTACTTCTTCCTGATGCACAAGAAGACGGGTTTGATCACCGGCGTCCAGCCGATCCACTTCTCGACCGGTGGGCAGGTCACCATCGACAAGCTGATTCGGACCGGTGATGTTGATGCGCTACCGACCGAGACGAGGCGCAAGCTGGGTGATGAGGAGGGGGCGACGAAGGTGCCCAGCCCGGCTGGCTCGCCCTCCTTAGCATCATCGTCCCCATCCGGTCCGCGCTGACCCAGTCTTTGCTCGGCTGCCCCGGCTTCTGCTGGTGTGTCTCGATTTTCTGGCATGGCGCGATCTCTGCTGAATGACAGTCGAGCAAGGGGATGGCACTAGGATCGACGCCAGACGTGGCTTAGCTGATGACCGGGCCCGTTCGCCCCCGTAGCCCAATCGGCAGAGGCAAGCGGCTTAAACCCGCTCCAGTATGGGTTCAAGTCCCATCGGGGGCACCCGGAGCACAAGGTTCAAACTTTCGACCCAATGAATCACTCGTTGTTTCGGGTCTCCGGTCAACAGATCGCTATGAGCCCTGGGTCGACCGGGGTGGCGCCAACTGATGGTGTTTCTTAGCCGATTCCCAGCCACCCATCGGCGGGAATGTCGGCACGACCCCATCCGTTCAGTAGACTGGAGATCGGCACACCAGGCGGTGTACGTCATCAGGAGGAAAATTAATGTTGCGCAGCTCGAACCCGATCCTCTCCAAGAAGGACGCGTTCACCCCAGCAGCGCCCCAGCAGGGGCAGTATGGCGGGTACTCCGGGTATCAAGGCCAGCCCGCCGACACTCGACAGGGATATCCCCAGCAGCCGATGAGCTACGGGCAGGGGTATGCGCCCGAGCAGTCGGACACCGGCGAGAGGATGACGTTCGACGACGTCATCACCAAGACGGCCATCGTGATGGCACTGCTGGTCGCCTCGGCCGCGGTGTCCTGGAAAGTTCTTCCGCCGGGGCTGATGCTGCCCGCACTGATCATCTCCGGTCTGGTTGGCTTCGTTGTCGTACTGATGGTGTCCTTCCGGCGGATGGTCTCACCGCCGCTGGTGATCGCCTACGCCCTGATCGAGGGTGTCTTCATCGGCATGATCAGTAAGCTCTTCGAGGGCTACTATCCCGGGATCGTGCTCCAGGCGGTTGTCGGCACCTTCTTTGCCGCCGGCGTCACCCTGGCCGCCTACAAGCTCTTCAACATCCGGGTGACGGCCAAGTTCCGGAAGGTCGTCTTCCTCTCGACGATCGCCTTCGCGGCCATGCTGCTGGTCAACTTCATCTTCAGCCTGGTCACCGGCCACGCTGGTCTTCGGGGCGGCATCGTCGGACCGGTCAGCCCGCTGGCGTTGGGCATCTCGGCGATCGCCATCGTCTTGGCGGTGTTCAACCTGGTGCTCGACTTCGACTTTATCGAGCGCGGCGTCCAGATGGACGCCCCGGCCAAGCAGTCCTGGATCGCCGCCTTTGGGTTGACGGTCACCATGGTCTGGCTGTATGTCGAGATCCTGCGCATCCTCTCTTATCTGCGCCGGTAACTCCGGTCCCTTCCATCGCCACGGGCCGCTACTCCGCATGGGTAGCGGCCCGCGGCATGTCCGGGTTCGCCTATCCTTCATCCTGTGCGCTACGTCAACTCACTGATCGAACTCGTCGGCCATACGCCGCTGCTCAAGCTGGACCGGGTGACCGACGACGCCCGGCCACTGATCCTGGCCAAGGTCGAACACCTGAACCCCGGCGGCTCGGTCAAGGACCGGATTGCCGTCAAGATGATCGAGGCAGCAGAACGGGACGGGCAGCTAAAGCCTGGCGGCACCATCGTGGAGCCGACCAGCGGCAACACCGGAGTCGGCCTGGCGATGGTGGCCCAGGCGAAGGGATATCGGTGCGTCTTCGTCTGCCCGGACAAGGTCAGTGAGGACAAGCGCAACGTGCTGGCGGCCTATGGTGCCAAGGTGGTCGTCTGTCCGACCGCCGTCGACCCGGACCACCCCGACTCCTACTACTCGACCTCCGATCGGCTGGTCAGGGAGATCGAGGGTGCCTGGAAACCGGACCAGTACAGCAACCACAACAACCCGGCCAGCCACTATGAGACGACCGGGCCGGAGCTGTGGGAGCAGACCGACGGCAAGATCACCCACTTCGTCGCCGGCATCGGCACCGGTGGCACGATCAGCGGCACTGGTCGCTATCTCAAGGAGGTATCCGGAGGGCGGGTCCAGGTGATCGGTGCCGATCCGGCCGGCTCTGTCTATTCCGGCGGCGACGGACGGCCGTACCTGGTGGAAGGCGTGGGCGAGGACTTCTGGCCGGAGAACTACGACCCGCACATCTGTGACCGGATCATCGAGGTGTCCGACGCCGACTCCTTTGCCATGACCCGCCGACTGGCACGGGAAGAGGCACTGCTGGTGGGCGGCTCATCCGGGATGGCGGCCTGGGCGGCGATCGAGCTGGCGGGAGAGATTGACGATCCGGACGCAGTCATTGTCGTGCTGCTGCCGGACTCCGGCCGTAGCTATTTGACCAAGATCTTCAGCGATGCCTGGCTGACGAAGTACGGTTTCGCACCGCGGCCGGACTCCTCGGTGCGCACCATTGGCGATGTGCTGACGGAGAAGTCTGGGTCCTTGCCATCGCTCGTCCACACCCATCCGAATGAGACGGTGGCCGAGGCGGTTCAGATTCTGCGTGAGTACGGCGTGTCCCAGATGCCGGTGGTGCGGGCCGAGCCGCCGGTGATGGCGGCCGAGATTGTTGGCTCGGTCAGTGACCACGGGTTGCTCGGTGCCCTCTTCTCCCACCAGGCCCGGCCGGCGGATGCGGTGGAGTCGGTGATGGAGCCGTCGCTGCCGATGCTGGGCGCCACCGAACCGGTCGGCGAGGCGGTACAGGCGCTCAGCGATGTCGATGCTGATATCGATGCCCTGCTCGTGCT
>JBBSQO010000017.1:0-11295 GCA_038244025.1 Propionibacteriales bacterium | reverse complement strand
GGTGAGACGCGGCGACGTCTACCTGGCCGACTTGGGTCAACCGGTCAGCCACGAGCAGGCGCGACGACGCCAGGTGCTGATAGTGAGCGGCGACCCGTGGCTTGAGTCGAACCTCCCGGTCATCACCATCGTACCGATCACCCGGACCTACCGGGAGCGCTCCACTCAGGTGGAAGTTGAAGCAGGTCCGTCCGGCCTGAAGGCGACGAGTTTCGCCAAGTGCGAGGACGTACGAGCCATTTCACCCAACCGGCTGGACCACTGCTTCGATCAGGCCGACGCGACGGTCCTCTTGAAGGTGGACGGCATTCTGCGCCGACTGCTGGCTCTAACCCTAAACGTGTCTCTCTAAGCCAAGGCACTGTCACTCAGAACAGTCGCGACGCAGCGGCCGGTGCCACTGGAAGGGTGACCTGATCGTCGGTAAGCTGACCGGCGCGATGATCTCTGTGATCGCCCGTCTGGCGGCTAGCTCATGCAGGGGGTTCGGGTGGTGTTTGATGATCCAACCCCGTGCGCTCAGGCGGCCTCGGAGAGCCCGTCGATGGCCGCAACCTCCTCGTCGGTGAGCTCCATCCGAGCCCCAGCGGCATTGGCCACGATGCGCTCCGAGTGCGTGGACTTCGGGATCACCACAAAGCCGTGCCTGACGTGCCACGCGACGATCACCTGTGCGCTGGTGGCATCGTGGGCCTTGGCAATGGACCTGAGCGTGGGATCGTCAAGGTTGGTCGACTGGAGTGGGCTGTAGCCCTCGAGCACCACGCCACGCTGGTGGAGACCGGACACCACGGAGGCGTCATAGAGCGCCGGACCCCACTTGATCTGATTGACCGCGGGCGCGACATCGGTGGCTTTGATCAGATCATCGATTTGGTCGAGGGAATAGTTGCTCACGCCGATTGCCCTGGCCAGCCCATCCTGCTGGACCTTGATGAACTGCTCCCAGGCAGCCGGCGTCGCCTGATCGTTCGGCGGCCAATGCACCAGCCAGAGGTCGACGTGGTCAAGACCGAGGTTCGTCAGGCTCTCCTCCAGCGTCTGGCGCTCCCGTCCCACGTTGTCGGGCGGCATCTTGGTGGTGACAAAGACCGAGTCGCGGGGCAGCCCAGCGGCAGCCAGGGCCTTGCCGATGCCGGTCTCGTTCTCATAGCCGGTGGCCGTATCGATGTGCCGGTAGCCGGCCTCAAGCGCCGTCTGGGTGGCCTCGGCTACCTCGGAGTTGTCGATCTGCCAGGTGCCGAACCCCAGCAGTGGCATCGCCCCGGTGGTCAGGTTGGCAGCAGGCTTGGCATAGTCGGATGTGGTCATGTGGTTCAGTCTTTCGTGACCGGCGCTGGTGCTGCACGGCGGGGTGGCTGGGCGTCTACAAAGCAGAACCCGAGAGAAGATCCTCAATCCGTCCCCTGTCACCGCCGGGCGCGCTAGCACCAGGGCTGCCTGTCAGGCGACAGGGCCGAAGGGAGCGCCGAGAGCGGAGAGCATGGCCTCTCCCCCGTCCTCGGAGGTCAGCACCCAGATGCCGTTGCGGGTCACGGTCATCGTGTGCTCCCAGTGGCAGGCCGGTGACTTGTCCCGAGTCACCACGGTCCAGTCATCATCAAGCACCACGTTGTCCGGGGACCCGAGGGTCACCATCGGCTCCACCGCCAGGCAGAGCCCCTCGACGATCTTCGGTCCGCGGCCGGGCCGACCGTAGTTGGGTACGTCCGGTGGCTGGTGCATGGCCGAACCGATACCGTGTCCGACATATTCGGTCACAATGCCGTAGTCGGTGGCCAGGCTCCGCAGATAGCCTTCGATGGCTGCCGAGATGTCGGTGACATGACCATCGAGCCGGGCCGCGGCAATGCCCTGCCACAGGGCTGACTGGGTCGCCTCGCTCAGCGCCCGGGCCTCTATCGATCCCGCACCAACGAAGACGCTCACCGCCGAGTCACCGTGCCAGCCGTCGACGATGGCGCCGCAGTCGATCGACACCAGGTCGCCGTCGCGGAGCACCCGGTGACCAGGAATGCCGTGTACGACCTCCTCGTTCACCGAGATGCAGACCACGCCCGGAAAGCCGTGGTAGCCGAGGAAGGAGGGTTGCGCGCCGGCGGCGGCAATCACCTCAGCCGCCACCGCATCAAGGTCACCGGTGGTGACGCCGGCCCGTACCTCCGCGGACACGGCAGCTAGTGCCTTGGCCACCACCAGACCTGCCTTGCGCATCTGTAGGATCTGGGCCGGCTTCTTCAGCTCGACCCCGCGGTGACGGATCATGTTGCCTCGCCTGGGCCGTGACGTCCTAGGACTTGACCGACGCCACTCGGGCATCGAGCACGGTGAAGATGCGCTCCGACACCTCTTCCATGGAGCCGAGGCCGTCAACGACAACCAGCAGACCACGGTTGGCGAAGACGTCCAACAGTGGGCTGGTTTCGTCGGCGTACACCTGCTGGCGGACTCGGATGGCCTCTTCGGTATCGTCGGAGCGCCCATCGACCTCGGCTCGCTTGCGCAACCGCGCCACCACCGCCTCGGTGTCGGCCTGCAGCGAAATCACCGTGTCGATTGCCTTGCCGTGGTCGGCAAGGATCGCATCCAATGCACCTACTTGTGGCAACGTCCGGGGATAGCCGTCGAGCAGGAATCCGGCCGCGGCATCATCCGCAGCGAGCCGATCGGCGACGATTTCGTTAGTGATCTCGTCGCTCACATACCCACCCTGGGCCATGATCCGCTTGGCTTCCAGCCCAAGGGGCGTGCCAGCTTCGACATTGGCCCGGAAGATGTCACCGGTGGAGATAGCCGGGATCTGGTAGTGGGCAGCAATTGCCTTGGCCTGCGTTCCCTTGCCTGCTCCGGGCGGGCCCATGATCAGCAGCCTCACCGCAGGAACCCTTCATAGTTGCGTTGCTGGAGCTGGCTCTCGATCTGTTTGACCGTATCGAGGCCGACGCCCACCACGATCAGGATCGAGACGCCACCGAACGGGAAGTTCTGGTTGGCCTGCAAGAGGATGAACGCCAGCGACGGGATCATCGAGATCAGCGCCAGATACAGCGATCCCGGAAAGGTTAGCCTGTTCAGCACATAGGTGAGGTAGGACTGGGTCGGCCTGCCTGCCCGGATGCCGGGGATGAAACCGCCGTACTTCTTCATATTGTCGGCCACCTCCTCGGAGTCGAACGTGATCGCGACATAGAAGTAGGTGAAGAAGATGATCAGCAGGAAGAAGGTGATCATGTAGGCCGGATGGTCGCCGTTGGTGAAGTTGGTCGAGATCCAGGTGGAGATCTTCGAGGGCCGGAAGTTGGCGTACAACACCGGAAGGTACATCAGTGACGACGCGAAGATGACCGGGATGACACCAGCCTGGTTGATCTTCAGCGGGATGTAGGTCGTCGAGCCACCCATCATCCGGGTGCCGACCATCCGCTTGGCATATTGCACCGGGACCCGTCGCTGCGCCTGCTCAATGTAGACGATGGCGAGGGTGACCAGCAGCCCGAGCCCGCATACCAGCAGGAAGATGACCCAGCCATGCGAGGTCTTGATACTCCACAGCCCGGTCGGAAAGGTGGCCGCGATCTGGGTGAAAATCATGATCGACATGCCGTTGCCGACGCCACGCTCGGTGATCAGCTCGCCTAGCCACATGACCACGCCGGCGCCACCGGTCATGGTCAGAATCATCACGACGACCGGGAAGATTCCCTTGTCATAGACGATTCCCGTGCAGCCCTGGAAGAGCTGGTCGTTGACTGCCAAGGAGACGAACGCGGTGGCGTTCAACACCGAGAGGATAATCGTCAGATAACGCGTGTACTGGGTAATCTTTGTCTGTCCCGACTGGCCTTCCTTCTTCAGCGCCTCCAGACGGGGGATGACCACCACCAGCAGCTGCAAGATGATGCTGGCGGTGATGTATGGCATGATGCCGAGGGCAAAAACCGCCAACTGCAGCAGTGCGCCGCCGGAGAAGAGGTTGATCAGCGAGTAGAGACCGGCCTGATCGCCGGACTCGGCGACCTTGCGGCAGACATCGACCTGTTTGACGTTGATGCCGGGGACTGGGATGACCGAACCAAGGCGGAAGACCGCCAAAATCGCCAGCGTGAAGAATATCTTCTTCCGCAGGTCCGGTGTCCGGAAGGCATTCGCGAAAGCGGCGAGCATAGTCTTGTCAGACCTCGGATGCACTGCCGCCGGCAGCTGCGATCTTGTCCTTGGCACTGGCCGAGAACGCGTTGGCGCTCACCTGCACAGCAACCGAGATCTCCCCGCTGCCCAGCACCTTGACCAGACACCCCTCGCGAACCGCTCCGCTGACGACCAGGTCAGCGATATCGACCTTGCCACCGTCGGGGAACAGGGTGCTCAACTTGTCCAGGTTGACCACCTGGTACTGGGTACGGAACGGGTTATTGAAGCCGCGGAGCTTCGGAACACGCATATGCATCGGCATCTGCCCGCCCTCGAAGTTCTCCGGCATGTTCTTCCGCGCACCGCTGCCCTTGGTGCCGCGACCTGCGGTCTTGCCCTTGGAGCCCTCACCGCGACCCACTCGGGTCCTGGCGGTCCTGGCACCGGGCGCAGGACGAAGGTGATGCACCTTCAGCGTTGCCGCCGAGCCAACGGCTGCCTTCGTCAGCATCACATCTGCGTTTCCGGGCACATCTGCGTTTCCGGGCATATCAGCGTTGTCGGGCATGTCAGTCGACCTCCTCTACGGTGACCAGATGGGTGACCGTGGCGATCATCCCCCTTACCTCGGGGCGATCTTCGTGTGCGGCTACGTCCCCGACCCGCTTCAGGCCGAGAGTGCGTAGTGTATCGCGCTGGTTCTGCTTACAGCCAATGCCCGACCGGGTCTGGCTGACCTTCAGACGTGTCATCAGGATGCCACCTCCTGCCGCGCCCTGAGCAGCGCAGCCGGGGCTACGTCCTCGACTGACAGGCCACGCCGCTTGGCCACAGCCTCCGGCTCCTCCAGTCCCTTCAAGGCGGCAATGCAGGCATGCACCACGTTGATGGCATTCGGCGAGCCCAGCGACTTGGACAGGACGTCATGAATTCCGGCGCATTCCAGCACCGCGCGGACCGGGCCACCGGCAATCACACCGGTACCAGGAGACGCCGGGCGCAGCATCACCACACCGGCCGCCTTCTCACCCTGGATCGGGTGCGTGATGGTGCCCTGGACCCGTGGTACCCGGAAGAAGCTCTTCTTGGCCTCCTCGACACCCTTGGCAATTGCCGCCGGCACCTCCTTGGCCTTGCCATAACCGACGCCAACCATGCCGTCACCATCGCCCACCACGACCAGTGCGGTGAAGCTGAAGCGGCGACCACCCTTGACGACCTTGGCCACGCGGTTGATGGCAACCACGCGTTCCATGTACATGCTCTTTTCCTGCGCCTGGCCACGACGGTCGTCACGGCCGCGACGCTCACCACCTGCGCCACCACCGCGGCGCTGGGTTCCACTCATCGCTATCCTCTTTCCGTCGCGCCCGAGGTGCTTGTCAGCCTCGGGCCATCCAACACTGTTCTCAAAAGCCCAGGCCACCCTCGCGGGCGCCGTCTGCCAGCGCTGCGAGTCGACCATGGTACTTGTGTCCGGCGCGGTCAAAGACCACGTTCTCGATCCCGGCTGCCTTGGCACGCTCGGCCACCAGGCCACCCACTTGCCGAGCCTTCGCGGTCTTGTCGCCGCCGGCTCCGCGGACATCCGCCTCCATGGTGGAGGCCGAAACCAGGGTCTTGCCGACGACGTCGTCAATCACCTGGACAAAGACATGCTTGGCCGAACGCGAGACAACCATTCGGGGCCGCTCGGGCGCACCGAAGATCTTCTTCCGGACCCGAATCTGACGACGCAACCGCGAGGCGGTCTTGGCCGTCGTGCTCTTGCGGGTGGATAAAGAAACAGCCATCGTCACTTACCAGCCTTTCCGACCTTGCGGCGGACCTGCTCGCCCGCATACCTGACGCCCTTGCCCTTGTACGGCTCGGGCTTGCGCAGCTTCCGGATGTTGGCCGCCACTTCGCCGACCTGCTGCTTGTCGATGCCCTGGACCGAGAACCTGGTCGGGGCCTCAACGTTGAAGGTGATCCCCTGCGGGGCCTTCACCCTCACCGGATGACTGAAGCCGAGGGCGAACTCAAGCTCATTCGGCCCCCTGGATAGGACCCGGTATCCCACGCCCACGATCTCCAGTTTCTTCTCATAGCCTTCGGTCACCCCGGTCACCATGTTGGAGACCAGCGTACGCGTCAACCCGTGCAAGGACTTGCTTACTCGCTCCTCGTTGGGACGGCTGACCTTGATCTCGCCGGACTCTGCCCGGGCGACCGTGATCGGCTCTGCGACCTGGTGCCGCAACTGCCCCTTGGGACCCTTGACCGACACGATGCGGCCGTCGAGGGTGACCTCGACGCCGGACGGGACGGCGATAGGAAGCTTGCCAATACGTGACATCTTCTTGTGTTCCTCTCTCGTCTCGTCGCTTACCAGACGTAGGCGAGGACTTCCCCGCCAACGCTCTTGTGATTGGCTTCGCGGTCGGTCAGCAACCCCTGTGAGGTCGAGATGATCGCGACACCGAGTCCACCCAGGACCTTGGGCAGCGCGGTTGACTTGGCATACACCCGTAAACCCGGCTTAGAGATTCGCCGGACCCCGGCGATCGAGCGCTCGCGGTTCTGGCCATACTTCAAGGTGATGGCCAAGGTCTTGCCCACTTCACCTTCAGCCGGCTCCTTCACCTCATAGGAGGCGATGTAACCCTGGGTCGTGAGAATCTCCGCGATCCCGACCTTGATCTTGCTGTGTGGCATCGCGGCGACTTCATGGTACGCCTGGTTGGCGTTGCGCAGACGGGTCAACATGTCTGCGATTGGATCGGTCATGCTCATAACGTGTTTACTTCTTTCTCAGAGTGGTTTCCCGCAACCAAAGTCGCGGGACCTTCACCGTGTGGTTTTGTCGGGGTAACGAGGTGCCCGGCGTGAGCCAGGGCCGGGGACGGTGTCGCGATCTGCGATCGGATTTGATGATAGGGCGCCGGGCCGTGGATGGGCCTGGCGGGAGTCGTCGGTGCTATGCACAGCCACCGGCGAAACCACCGACGGCGGATGGTTGGCCCCAGCCGTACCATCAAATCCGAGCGAAAATCGCGACATCATGATCACCAGGAAGACTTGGTGACGCCGGGCAGCTCACCCCTGTGAGCCATGTCGCGCAGGCAGATCCGGCACAGACCGAACTTGCGGAATACCGCCTTCGGCCGGCCGCACTTCTGGCAGCGGGTGTAGCCACGAACCGCAAACTTCGGCTTGCGTGCCTGCTTGACCCTCAGCGCTGTCTTTGCCATCTCAGTTCTCCACCTTCATGTTCACCGGGTTCTCCATGCTCACTGGGTTTTTCATCGAGGTTCTTCGGATTCTCAACTCTTCTTGAACGGGAAGCCTAGGTGCGTCAGCAGCGCACGGCCCTCGTCATCGTGCGCAGCGGAGGTGACAAAGGTGATGTCCATGCCGCGAACACGGTCGATCCTGTCCTGGTCGATCTCATGGAACATGACCTGCTCGTTCAGACCAAAGGTGTAGTTTCCCCGCCCGTCGAACTGCCGAGGCGACAATCCACGGAAGTCACGGATCCGTGGCAGCGCGAGTGACAGCAGCCGGTCGGCGAACTCCCACATCCGGTCGCCCCGCAAGGTGACGTGACAACCAATCGGCATACCCTCGCGCAGCTTGAACTGCGCAATGGACTTGCGGGCCTTGGTCACCTGTGGCTTCTGCCCAGTGATCGTGGTCAAGTCCTTGACGGCGCCATCGATCAGCTTGGAGTCACGTGCGGCCTCCCCCACGCCCATGTTGACGACAATCTTCACCAAGCCTGGGACCTGGTGGGCGTTGGCATGCTTGAACTCATCGCGCAGGGCAGCAACGATCTCGTTGCGGTAGCGCTCCTTCAGCCGCGGCAGCTCCCGGGACCGGGTCACCTCTCTCGATGCCGTGCTCATCAGATTTCCTCTCCGGTCTTACGGGCAATCCGCACCGAGCGGTAACCCTTGTACTCCGAACCGTCGGGCCGGCGCTTCGTCACCTCGGTGCGCTGGTAACCCACCCGGGTCACCACCTCGTTGCCGTGATCATCCTTGACGACCAGCTGGACGTTGGAGGCTTGGATCGGCGCCTCGGAGGAGATAATGCCGCCCTTGGTCTGATTACGGCCCTGGGGCTGGGCCGAGCTGTCCTTCAGATGGCGCTTGACGATATTCACGCCTTGCACCGTAACCTTGGACGCCTCACGGTTGACCGCGATGACCTCGCCCACCAGCCCCTTGTCCTTGCCGGCGATGACCTTCACCTTGTCGCCCTTGATTACGTGCAACTTCTGCTGTGCCACTCAGATCACCTCCGGTGCGAGTGAAACGATGCGCATGAACTTCTTCTCGCGCAGCTCACGGCCGACCGGGCCGAAGATGCGGGTTCCTCGAGGCTCGCCCTGCTCCCTGAGGATCACGGCGGCGTTCTCATCGAACTTGATGTACGAACCGTCGGCACGCCGACGCTCCTTGACGGTGCGAACTATGACGGCTTTGACGACTTCGCCCTTCTTGACGTTGCCGCCGGGGATCGCATCCTTGACGGTGGCAACAATGACGTCGCCGATGCCGGCGTAGCGGCGACCTGAGCCGCCGAGTACACGGATGCACAAGATCTCCTTGGCACCTGTGTTGTCGGCGACCTTGAGCCGCGACTCCTGCTGGATCATCGATTTCTCCTGGTTGTCTCGCTGGTCCCCCACCCACAGCGTGGTTGTGGGGCCTGACGGAACTGGTGGGTTCTCTTCTGGTGGTACAGAACTGCTGTTGCCAGCTGCTACTTGGCCTTCTCCACAATCTCGACCAGACGCCAGCGTTTGGTCGCCGAGGTCGGCCGGGTCTCCATAATGATGACCCGGTCGCCGGTGCCAGCCGCGTTTTGCTCGTCGTGCGCCTTCAGCTTGGACGACTGGGTCATCACCTTGCCGTAGAGCTTGTGCTTGACGCGGTCCTCGACGTTGACCACGATCGTCTTGTCCATCTTGTCGCTCACCACATAGCCCTCACGGACCTTGCGGCGACCGCGAAGCTGGTCCGCTGTTGTCGCGGACTCGGGAGTTTCGGTTACGGGATCAGTCATGCTCATGCCTTCTCGCCTGCGGCGCTGTTCGCCGCTGAGTTGTCTTCTGCTTCGGGACCCTCCACGATGCCGAGGGTCCGTTCCTGGATCACTGTGTAGATCCGGGCAATGTCCTTGCGGACCTCCCGCAAGCGGCCGTGCGACTCCAGCTGACCGGTGGCCGCCTGGAAGCGCAGGGTGAAGAGCTCCTCCTTGAGTTCGGTCACCTTGGTGTTGAGCTCGGTCCGGCCAAGGCCGCGCAGCTCGGCTGCGGATGCAGTCTTCGCCATCAGATGTCACCTGCCTCAAGCTTGATAAAGCGGCACTTCATCGGCAACTTGTGGATGGCCAGCCGCAGTGCTTCACGAGCAACCTGTTCGTCGACACCAGAAAGCTCAAACAACACCCGCCCCGGCTTGACGTTGGCAATCCACCACTCGGGGGAGCCCTTGCCTGAACCCATCCGGGTTTCGGCGGGCTTCTTGGTCAACGGGCGGTCGGGGTAGATGTTGATCCACACCTTGCCACCACGCTTCATGTGACGAGTCATGGCAATACGTGCCGACTCGATCTGCCGGTTGGTGACGTACGCCGATTCCAGGGCCTGGATACCGTACTCACCAAAGGACAGCTTCGTCCCGCCCTTGGCTGCACCGGTCCGTCTGGGGTGGTGCTGCTTGCGGAACTTGACTCTGCGAGGTACCAGCATGGTCAGGCCCCCGTTCCTGCGGTCTCGGTGGTGGATGTAGGAGCGGCTGCCTTCTCCGGCTCGCTGGTGGTCCCGGTTGCGGCCGGTGCGGCACCTTCGGTACGGCGGCGTCCGCCGCGGTCGGGACGATCACCGGCACGCGCCGGACGACGGCCCGGGCGGCGGTTGCCGCCAGCGGCGTTACGCGCTGCCTTCTGGGCGGCCCGCTCGGCGCGGCTGCCGGACACGTCACCCTTGTAGATCCAGACCTTCACACCGATCCGGCCGAACGTGGTCCGGGCCTCATAGAAGCCATAGTCAATATCGGCGCGGAGCGTGTGCAGTGGAACCTGGCCCTCGCGATAGAACTCAGAACGGCTCATCTCCGCGCCGCCAAGACGACCGGAGCACTGGATCCGGATGCCCCTCGCACCCGAGCGCATCGCAGTCTGCTGGGCCTTGCGCATGGCGCGCCGGAAAGCCACCCGGGCACTCAGCTGCTCAGCCACTCCCTGCGCGACCAGCTGTGAGTCCGTCTCGGGATTCTTGACCTCGAGCACGTTCAGCTGCACCTGCTTGCCGGTCAGCTTCTCCAGCTCATTGCGGACCCGCTCCGCCTCGGCGCCATTCCGCCCGATGACGATGCCCGGTCGGGCGGTATAGATGTCGACGCGTACCCGGTCCCGGGTCCGTTCGATCTCCACGCTGGAGATGCCGGCCCGCTCCAGGTTCTTGACCAGCAGCTTGCGGATCTTGACGTCCTCACCCACATAGGCGGAGTAGAGCTTGTCGGCATACCAGCGGCTCTTGTGGTCAGTCGTGATCCCGAGGCGGAAACCGTAGGGGTTGATCTTCTGTCCCATGCTCAGGCTCCCTTCTCGGTCGTCTTGATTGGAGTAGCCGACGCCGTCGGTCGGGGCTCAACAACAACGGTGATGTGGCTGCCGCGCTTGAGGATCCGGCTGGCGCTGCCCTTGGCCCGGGGCCGAATCCGACGCATGGTGACGCCCTCATCGACAAAGGCCTGAGAGACGTACAGGCCGTCGCGTTGAAGATTGTCGGTCGTGGCGGCGTTGGCGACCGCACTGGCGACCACCTTGTAGACGGGTTCACTGGCAGCCTGCGGCGCGAACTGCAAGATGGTCAACGCGTCGGAGACGTCCATCCCGCGCACCAGGTCGATGACCCGGCGAACCTTGGTCGGCGACATCCGGATGTGCCGTGCAATGGCATACGAACCGGGTCGGTCGCCGAGCAGGGCAGCGCGGCGGCTAGGCCGCTCTTTGTCCTTAACGCTCATGATGAAATCAGCTTCCTTAGTCAGGTTTCGGCTTCTTCGCTGGGCCTGTCAGCTCAGCGACGACGCGCCTTCCGGTCGTCCTTCACGTGGCCACGGAAGGTGCGGGTCGGAGCGAACTCCCCCAGCTTGTGGCCCACCATCGAGT
>JBBSQO010000016.1:0-11975 GCA_038244025.1 Propionibacteriales bacterium | reverse complement strand
CACGTGCTCAACCTCGACCTGCTCCTCCAGGGTCTTGAGCAGCTCCTGATACCGCATCTCATACTCCTCGGAGTGCTCGACTGGGTCGATCCCCTGGTCCCGCAGACTGGCATCGTCCAGGAACTCGGCATTGCCGCCGAGCATGATGTCCGTACCACGACCGGCCATGTTGGTTGCAACCGTAACGGCACCCTTTGCTCCGGCCATTGCGACGATGGCCGCCTCCCGCTCGTGCTGCTTGGCGTTCAACACCTCGTGGGGAACGCCGGCCCGGGTCAGTGCCGCGGACAAGATCTCCGACTTTGCCACCGACGCGGTACCGATGAGTACCGGCTGACCCTTCTCATGCCGGCTAGCGATATCTTCCACGATGGCGGCGAACTTAGCCTCCTCGGTACGATAGATCAGGTCCCGCTCGTCGGTGCGGATCATCGGCTTGTTGGTCGGGATCGGCAGCACCCCGAGCCCGTAGATCTTCTGGAACTCCGATGCCTCGGTCATCGCCGTACCGGTCATGCCCGACAGCTTCTGGTACATCCGGAAATAGTTCTGCAAGGTGATGGTGGCCAGGGTCTGGTACTCGTCGCGGATCTCCACCCGCTCCTTGGCCTCGATGGCCTGGTGCAGACCTTCGTTGTAGCGCCGCCCGACCAGTGACCGGCCGGTGTGCTCATCGACAATCAGCACCTCGCCGTCGATCACCACATAGTCCTTGTCGAGCTTGAACAGCTCCTTGGCCTTGATGGCATTGTTCAGGTACGAGATCAACGGGGTGTTCGCCGACTCGTAGAGGTTGCTGATGCCGAGCCGATCCTCGACCCGGTCGATGCCGCTCTCCAGGATGGAGACTGTCCGCTTCTTCTCGTCCACCTCATAGTCGACGTCGCGCTTCAACCGCTCGACCAGCTTGGCAAACTCGGGATACCACTCGTGGGTGTCCTCGGCCGGGCCGGAGATGATCAGCGGGGTCCGGGCCTCGTCGACCAGGATCGAGTCCACCTCGTCCACGATGGCGTAGAAGTGCTCGCGCTGCACGCAGTCCTCAATGGTGAGCGCCATGTTGTCCCGCAGGTAGTCGAAGCCAAACTCGTTGTTGGTGCCATAGGTGATGTCGGCATGGTACGCCACGCGGCGCTCGTCGGGCGTCATCTCGGGCAGAATCACGCCAACCTCGAGCCCGAGGAAGTGGTGCACGCGGCCCATCCACTCGGACTGGAACTTGGCCAGGTAGTCGTTCACCGTGACGATGTGGACGCCCTTGCCGGCAATCGCGTTCAGGTAGGCCGGGGCGGTGGCGACCAGGGTCTTGCCCTCACCGGTCTTCATCTCGGCAATGTTGCCCAGATGCAACGCGGCCGCACCCTGGATCTGCACGTCGTAGTGCCGCTTGTCCAGCACCCGGTTGCTGGCCTCCCGGACAGTGGCGAAGGCCTCCGGCAGCAGGCTGTCCAGCGACTCGCCGTTCTCATAACGCTGCTTGAAGTCGGCGGTCTGGCCCTGCAGCTCCTCATCGCTCATGGCGACGAAGTCCTCTTCGATGGCGTTGACCTGCTGGGCGATGTTCCTCAGCCGGCGCAGCATCTTTCCTTCGCCGAAACGCAGCAGCTTGTCGAATACTTCAGGCACGGGATCGAGACTCCCCTTGATAGACGCATTTATTGGGTACGAATTTATTCGGTACAGATTTATTGGCTACAGATTTACTGGGTACAGATCTTGTTGCGCGCGGCAATGACCGGTCGGCAACCTGTCCTGTCCATGGTAAGGCCTCGGCGCCAATACCCCGACTCCGCTGCCGGGGTCAGGCTCCGTTCCGGAGGGCGAGCTGGCGCGCCAGCTCCGCCGCCAGATCGCCGCGGTCAGCCACCTCGACATCGCCCAGACCGAGCCAGTCCGCCAGCGTGGCGAGCTCATCAGCCAGTGCCGCCGCGACCTCCGGGGCCCGGGGCCGGGCGTTCCTCTCCAGCCAGGCCGACTGCACGCGGAAAATTCCGGCGGTACGGTCGGCCTTGAGGTCGGTACGGGCCACGAACTGCTCGCCCAGCAGGAACGGGTAGACGTAGTAGCCGTGCTGGCGCTGTGCCTGCGGTACGTAGATCTCGATCCGGTAGCAAAAGTCGAACAACGACTCCAGCCGGGAGCGCTCGAACACGAGCGAGTCGAACGGGGAGACCAGGGCCTGCGCCTGGACCCGGCGCGGCACCCGGGCCCGATGCCACAGCCAGGCTGGGCGGTCCCAGCCGCGCACCCGGACCGGCCGCAGCTCGCCGGACTCCACCAGCTCGTTGATGGCCGTCCGGGTGACCTGCGCGCCCAGCCGGAAGTAGTCGCGCAGACAGGACTCGCTGGCGACGCCCAGAGCTCGCGCAGCGCGGCCGACCAGGGTGCGGATGGCGTCCGAGTCGGTGGGCGTCGGCGACTCGACCACCGAACGGGGCAGCACCCGCTCGGTCAGGTCATACACCCGTTCGAACTGGGAGTTGCGGAAGGCCGACGTCACCTCGCCGGTGAAGAAGACCCACTCCAGCGCCGTCTTGACCGCCGACCAGTTCCAGCCCCAGTCAGAACGGTCGCGTACCTCCTCGACGAACTCCAGCTGGCGGGCGCTGATCGGGCCGTGGGCGGCGACCTCTGCGCGGACATGGTCAACGATCTCGGGACGCTCACGCTGAATCCGGACCATGGACTGCCAGGCATGCTCGGCGGCAGCGGCCATCCGGAACCTCAGGCAGGGCTGCAGGGTGACGTCGATCAGGCTGGCCGCATGACCCCAGTACTCGAACAGCCGGCGGGGTGCTCGGTGGGCGGCCCGGTCGAGCAGGGCCGGGTCGTAGCCGCCGAGCCGGGAGAACAACGGCAGGTAGTGGGCCCGGGTGACCACGTTGATGGAGTCAACTTGGAACTGGGCCACCCGGTTGATGACCGACTGCACGTCCCGGATGCCGACGTCCCGCTCCGGCCTGGGAACGCCAAAGCCCTGGGCTGCCAGAGCGACGCGGCGGGCCTCGGCCAACGACAGCGATTCCCGTGGCTTCCGCAGATCAGTCACAGGTCAGACCCTAACCGGGTCCACTGACAACGATGCCACTCACCCTGGCAGCCCCGCCGCGTCATAGTCGAGGATCCCTTCGGCAGTACGCGGATCCTGCACCGACAGCGCCGTGTATTCGACGGTCAACCGGTGACAATCGGCTCCGGACCGCATTCGCCGTCCTGGCTCTCCCGCCCGAAGCACGGAATCGATATCTAGCAAAATGACCGCCTCAGGCCGCTGGGTTCAAGGGGTCAGCGCAACACCCTTCCAGTTTGGAGTGTTGTTATGTCTCTTCCACCACGGCGAAGTCATCAGCGGAGATCAGTACGGCAGTAGGTGACCATGCTGGGTGCTGGTGACTCGCGCGTGGGTGGTAGCTCTGCTGCTCCGGCGCGGCACTCCTCGCCCAGTAGGCCGGTCAGCCGCCGGGGGCGACCCGAGGCCGCCCCTCCGTAAATTCGTCGTCGAGCTGCTCGAGCCGAATCACGCCATAGTCGTAGCCGCGCCGCCGATAGACAACGCTCGGCAGCCCGTGATCGGCATCGACGTACAGATAGAAGTCGTGGCCGACCAGCTCCATCTCGTGCAGGGCCTGGTCCAGCGACATCGCCGAGGCGCTGTGCAGCTTCTCCCGCACCACCATTGGGCCATCGCCCTCCACCGTGATCCCGGCAACGGTGCGTACATCGGCGTCCGTGTCGTCGGCATCGGCCAGACTGGTCTCCGGCAGCAGGGAGGATGCCTCAGCCAGCGACAGCGGGGTGCGATTGCCGTGATGGACCCGGCGGCGGTCGGCAGCTTTCCGCAGCTGGGTCAGCAGCCGTTCCAGGGCCAGCTCGAACGCTGCCCCCTTGTCCTCGGCCGCTGCCTCGGCCCGCACCACCGGACCCTTGCTGTGCAGGGTGATCTGTACGCGACTGGCTTTGTCATGTTGCCGTTTGTTCCGTTCGGCCGAAAGCTCAACCTCCACCCGAATCACGGAGGTGTTCAGCTTTTCGAGCTTGGTGATCTTCTCCTCGACGTAGGAGCGGAACCGATCCGACACTGTGCAGTGACGGCCCTTGACGACAACATCCATGTCAACCTCCAGCTAGTGTGGCGACCCGACTGCACCGGTGCTGCCCCAGGCAGCCGGGGAAGCAGACGAGATGACAACGGCGTCAGCCGCTCTGCCCAAGGGCGCTGAGCCCATAGGTTTGCCGAGACTGACGCCATGCACCGACGCTAGTCGCTATGGCGACCTTTTTCCACCATCGACCCCAAAGCTCGGGGACCCCAAGCCCGGTGACCCGAAGCCCGGTGACCCAAAGCCCGGCGACCCGAGACCCGGCCGGACCCGGCGACGAGTGGCCGCCAGCACTGCTGCGCCGAGCACCGGCAGCTGGGCGGCCCGCAACGCCCGCGCAGCCTCGGTCAGGCTGGCGCCGGTGGTCGTGACATCATCGACCAGCACGATCAGCGATTCAGCCGGCCACTTCCACGGTCGATCCGCGACCAGTCCGCCGCGCAGGTTCTCGATCCTCATGGTCGCTCCCAGGCCGGCCTGGTCGGCGAGGACACGTCGAAGCCGCAGCATCGGGGCTACCTCAACCCAAAGCCCGGTCGACTGCCACAGCAGCCGCTTCGCGCCCGTCGACAGGGTCCTGACCGAGTCCAGACCCCGGCGGCGGACGGCAGCCGGGTTGGAGGGCATCGGCACCAGCAGGATGCGCCTGCCCAACGCCGCCGGCTGCTGCAGCAGGCCGGCGATCGACAGTGCGAGCCGGCCGGCCAGAAATCCGGTCAGGGTGAGCGCATCCCGCTCCTTATGCGCTGCGATGACTCGGCGCATCACCGGGTCGTAGTCGCTCGAGGTGACCGTAGGCGGATACCCGGCCGGGCACGGATCCGGCCGCGTCCAGCCCGCCGGACGACGAGCCACTAACGTACGGCACCGGGCACATAACCCGAGGCCGGGCTGTTGGCAACCCGGACAAGCGCCGCCAAGAAGCAGGTCCCCGGCGCCGAGCACCAGACCGCGAGCCCACCCGGCGCCGCTGCTGTCCGAGATCATCCCCACAGGCAGACCCTGCCCACGCCATCCCTTACCGTGCCGACGGGCCAGCCGCCCTGTGGAACGCCAATTTGCCTCCCTGTGGACAGTTCCGCACGCATTTCAGCCGGTTCAGCCCGGGTAGGCAATCGCGGTGAAGCCCTCCCCGAAGTTCTCCCACCGGCTTTCATCCTGATAGCGCCAAATGATGCCCTTGTCCCCTAGCAACATCGCCCGGCTTTCCTCCTCGCGCGGTGAAATTGCCAGTGCTCTGGCTCTCCAGTCGTCGGACTGGCCGACAACCCGGATGGTCGAGCCGTCCTGGTCCAGCACGTACGGCTCAAAGGCGTTGCCGTCCTCGACAGTGGCGGCCAGGATCATCAAACTGGTGGCGTTCAGCCAGGCTACGTCCAGAATCCGGCTCAACGTCAACGTCTGGTCACCATTGATTGCGATGGGGTGCCAGCCATCGATCTTGACCGGCTTGCTGCTGCGATTGATCCGAGCCAGGCCCAGTTCGGTCTTTCCCTTCACCTGGCGGACGATCACCATCCGGACGCCGTCGGGAGAGATCCGGAACGCCGAGACCGTTGAGCCCTTAGGTGCCGAGGCGGCCACCTGCGTCGGCTGCCCGTTGCTGGACATCCAGAAGGTCTGCTGCCCGCCGGCGTTGCGGCCCACGGCCCACAGCTCGTCAAACCGGCTGAACTGCGGTCTCAACAGCCCGGAAACCTGCTGAAGGACAACTTTGGGCGGCACGTCAGCCACCTGACCACGCAGCAACACGCTGCCACCTCCCCGGACCATCGCTACCTCGTCACCCGAGGTGGAGACGGCCAGACTTTCGGGCAGCTGCGCCATCTTCCCCAACGGCCCAGGCAGGGCCGAGGACTCGGCCCGGCTGCCACCTTCGTCGACCCGCACCACCCCCTCCTTTCCGATGCCCATCAGCTGTGCGCTGAGCTGGATCGGGATGGGGGCATACCGGCGATGGGCATCGATCGGGATGACGCCTTGGGCATTTTGATCCCGGACGACCGGGAAGGGGTTGCCGTTGATCTGCAACCGGATGCCGGTGATCCCGCCGAGTTGTCTCAGCGTCCAGGTGATCTGCGCGGCCAGCTGGCTGCGCTGCTCCTCGTTGAGTGTCGCGATCGGATCCGACAATGAGATGTCGGCAATCCCCTCGGTATCGATCGGAGAGGAGACATTCAGGGCCGTCTGTGCGGGAATGGCGCTCACCACGGCAGGCTTCAGCCAGTTGGTGGGGCCACGAAGCAATGCCTGCAACAAGGCCGTTGCCGTCTGGTTTCCCGTGGGTAGATAGATCGGGTCAGGCACCACGGTCCGGTGACCTGGGTCAAAGAAGTACAGGTTGAGACTGCGGTAGAACTGGTTGAAGTAGTACTGCGACATCAGCAAACCGTGCGGCGGCTTGCCAATCCGCCACTCTCCGGATTTGTCCTTGACCAGGCCGAAGTTGACCGTGAAGTTTTTCTCGTCCTGGTGGGAGTAGGACCCGTCGGCGGCGACCGTACCGACCAGCGGAGCCTGCAGGACTGGATTGTCGGTCTCCGGAATCGGGTAGTCATCGGCGTAGATCTGGACCCCATTTTCCGGGCGCCATGACTCCCTCACCCGCTGCGCCAGGTAGAGCCGGGCGACCTGGTAGCCGGACTGATAGTTCGCCATCGCCTGGAGGAAGCCCTCGACGATATCTTTCGGGCTGGCTCCCGACTGTGGCGGTTCCGGAGCAATCTCCACCGGTACGTCGGGTGGGCCGGCCCCAGCATCGCCGGCCTCGACCGGCCCGGACACCGGGACGGAGACGCAGCTCGCCAGTAGGACCGCGAGCACCAGCGCCAGGATCATCCGGCTGATCGGGCCGCGGACCCGTCGACGGCTAACGCGATGCTTTCTGCTGCTCATCCGCGCCCTCCTCACTTCTCTTGCTGGGCCGGACATCGCCGGTGGCTGGACGGACTGGAAGGCCCGTCAACCGGGGCAGCTGGGGACCGAGCAGATCCCGAGGCACAACCGGCAGCGGGGACTGCTCAAGAACCGAGCCGGCCTTCCGCGGCACGGTCAGCCGGAACTGGGCACCCATGCCAGGACGTCCCCAGGCATTCAGCCAGCCACCATGGAGACGGGCGTCCTCCATCGAGATGGACAGTCCAAGACCGGTACCGCCACTGGTGCGGGCGCGGGCCGGATCAGCCCGCCAGAACCGGTGGAAAACCTGCCGGGCCTGGTTCGCCTCGAAACCGACACCATGATCACGCACCGCCACCGCCACCGCATCCTCGTCGGCGGCAACGAAGATGTCGATCGGACGCGATTCGCCGTGCTCGATCGCATTGACGACCAGGTTGCGCAGGATCCGTTCCACCCGTCGGGAGTCGACCTCGGCCTGGCACAGTCCGTCGGCATGGGTGGTGATCTCGGTCTGCTGGCGGGTCGCGAAGGCCGCGTGCGCACCGACCACTCGAGCAACCAGGTCACCCAGATCGACTTCATCGAGGCTGAGGACGGCAGCGCCGGCATCAAACCGGGAGATCTCCAGCAGGTCGGTCAGCAGCGACTCGAACCGGTCCAGCTCGTTTTGCAGCAGCTCAGCCGACCTGCTGGAGACGGCATCGAAGTCATCCCGGGACTCATACAACACCTCGGCTGCCATCCGTACGGTGGTCAGTGGTGTCCGCAGCTCATGCGACACATCCGACACGAAACGCTGCTGAACCCGGGAGAGCTCCTCCAGCTGGCTGATCTGCTTCTGCAGCTCGCTGGCCATGTTGTTCATCGAGGTCGCCAGCCGGGCCAGATCATCGGTGCCACGCACCCGCATCCGGTCGTTAAGATAGCCGCCGGCCAACCGTTCGGCAGCGCGCCGGGCCGCCCGTACCGGGGACACCACCTGGCGACTGACCAGGGCGGCAATCAGGGCCAGCAACACGATCAACAGCGCACCGGTGATCACCACGGCGTTCTGCAGCACGTCGAGAATTTGCACTTCCTGGCTGAGCGGAAAGATGAAGTAGATGGGGAACCGGCCCGACCCCGGCGCCACCAGCGACGACCCGACCGCCAGTCCGGGTACGGCTGGCCGGCCGTCGGAGTACTGCACCAGGGTCGGCGTCACCCAGAGTTGGGTGTCATTGCTCTCGACGGTGTTGCGCAGCTGCTGTGGCACGCTCGCCCTCTCGATGCCGCCAGAAATGGTCGCCGAGACAGGCCCCTGCAGGAAGATCTGGTACTGGCCGCCCACGGTGCCCCGGTTGGCGATCTCGAAGGCGAGCTGGGTCAGTGTCTCGTTGACGTTGGCCCCGGTCACATCAGCGGCGTTCAGCCGGCGCTGGGAGGTGTCCATCACCGAGCGCGCCTCCGCCACCGACGACGTCTTCTTGCCCTCGAGGACACCGCTGGTCGCTTGCTGCATCAACAACAGGCCACCGAGGACCAGCACGATCATCGAGGCAACCAGCGTGGAGGCGATCACCCGTAGCGGGAGAGAACGCCACCACCAGGCCAGCGGCACGCCGAGCAGCTGTCTCCACCACGGATCGTGATTGTCCAGCTGGTCGCGCTTGTCCGGCTGGTCGCGCTTGTCCGGCTGGTCAGGGATCAGCGCCTCAGTGCCCGGCGTCGGACTCTCCGGCCCGATAGCCGATGCCACGCACCGTGACGACGATTTCGGGATGCTCGGGATCGCGTTCGATCTTGGAACGCAGTCGCTGCACATGGACATTCACCAGCCGGGTGTCGGCGGCATGCCGGTAGCCCCACACCTGCTCCAGCAGCACTTCCCGGCTGAAGACCTGCCACGGTCGCCGGGCCAGCGCCAGCAGCAGGTCGAACTCCAACGGGGTGAGCTGGATCGGCGCCCCAGCCCGCTTGACGGTATGACCGTCGACGCTGATCGCGAGGTCACCAATCTGCAGGGTTTCCAGATCGGTATCCTCAGGCATCCGGCGCAGCTGGGTCCGGATCCTGGCCACCAGTTCCTTGGCCTTGAACGGCTTGGCCACATAGTCGTCGGCACCTGCCTCGAGCCCGGCAACCACATCGATGGTGTCCGACTTGGCCGTCAGCATCACGATCGGCACCCCGGACTCGGCGCGGATGTCACGGCAGACATCCACTCCACCGCGCCCGGGAAGCATCAGGTCCAGCAGCACCAGATCCGGCTTGGAGTCCCGGAAAGCGGCAACGGCCTTGTCCCCGTGGGAGCACCAGACCGGGTCGAAACCCTCGCTGCGCAGCACGATAGACAGCATCTCTGCCAGTGCCGCGTCGTCGTCAACGACCAGCACCCGGCTCTTCGTGCCATTCCTGCCTGCGTCCGACCTGCCTGCGTCCGACCTGCCTGCATCGGACCCGCCTGCATCCGACCTACTTGCGTCCGACACCCGGTCCACTCTCCTCACTCGTGCCAACCTGCACCGGCACCATCTGCTTCCGGGCACATCTTATGCGAACCGCTGCTTTCCCTCCCCTTCCAGTTGCCACCGCGGTCCCCCCCAGCCGAACTGCTGCCGGGAAAGATTGCCCCGGTGACTGGCCTGGACCGCCCCCGACACACACCTCGCGGCGAGCGATGTACCGGCTGGGTCGAGGAGCGCAGCGACTTCCAGCCCTCGCGGCGAGCGATGTATCAGTTCTGCTCCGGGTCCTTGGTCCAGGTGGAGAACCAGGCCAGCTCACCGGGTTGGCGGCGCAGGCACCCCCGCCATAGCAGCTGCGGCTCGGTGCCGAATACGTCGTCATACCGGGCCGTTGTCAGGTGCCACATGCCCTGTGCCAGCTCGGCCTGCAGCTGTCCCGCACCCCAGCCGGAGTAGCCGGCAAAGATTCTCAGGTCGTGGTACGCCCCGGCGACGATCTCGATGGGTGTGTCCAGGTGCAGCAGCCCGACCGTCTCAAACAGCGGCCGCCAGCCGGGGGGTTCCTCTCCACGATTGGCCACGCTGGCTAGGCAGATCGCCCCGTTGGGCGACACCGGTCCGCCCTGGAAGAGCACCTGCGGGGCGGATACCGCCGGCGCCCACTGCGGCAGCACCGCGTCCAATGGAGTCTCGGAGATCTCGTTGAGGATGACACCGAGCGAACCATCGTGGTCGGCATCCAGGATCAGCACGACGGTCTGGTCAAAGATCCCATCGGTCAGGACCGCGCTCGAGATGAGCAGGTCTCCGGGTGCCGGTGCGCGTTCGATCACGGTGTCTAGATGGTGACTTCGGTATCGGTGGGCAGATCAGCTGGACCGCCGGCAGTCATCCGTACGGCCCGGGCCACTGCCTGGTGCACGTCGGCATGGAAGACGCTGGGTGTGATGTAGGCCGCGTTCAGCTCGGCATCGGTCACCACCCCGGCCAGTGCCTTCGCTGCGGCCAGCAGCATTAAGGTCGAGATCTCGGTCGATCCCGCGTCGAGAAGCCCACGGAACACACCGGGGAAGGCCAGTACATTGTTGATCTGGTTGGGAAAGTCGGATCGGCCGGTCGCCACCACCGCCGCATATTTGGTTGCCTCGGCCGGATCGACCTCGGGCTCCGGGTTGGCCAGGGCGAACACGATCGACTGGTCGGCCATCCCTGCCACGTCCTCTCCGGTCAGCAGGTTGGGTGCTGAAACCCCGATGAAGACATCGGCTCCGACCACGGCCTCCTTCAGGCTGCCGGTCAGCTCGAGCTTGTTGGTGTGTTCGGCCACCCAGGCCAGCTCACCCACCAACCCGGCACGGCCCCGGTGAACCACCCCGGCGATGTCGGCCACCACCACGTCCTGGGCCCCGGCAGCGAGCAGCAGCTTAAGGAGTGCCGTACCGGCCGCACCGGCACCAGACAGCACGATCCGGACCTCGGACAGCTGTTTGTCCACCACCCGCAGGGCGTTCAGCAGCGCGGCCAGCACCACGATCGCAGTCCCGTGTTGATCATCATGGAAGACCGGGATGTCGAGTGCCTCGCGCAGCCGGGCCTCGATCTCGAAGCAGCGCGGTGCGGAGATGTCTTCCAAGTTGATGCCGGCAAAACCGGGCGCAATGGCCTTCACCACAGTGATGATCTCCTCGACGTCTTGGGTATCGAGGCAGAGCGGCCAGGCGTCGATCTCGGCAAAACGCTTGAACAGTACGGCCTTGCCCTCCATTACCGGCAGCGCGGCCGCCGGACCAATGTTGCCGAGCCCGAGCACCGCCGATCCGTCGGTGATCACGGCGATGCTGTTGCGCTTGGAGGTCAGCCGCCGGGCGTCCTCGGGGTTCTTCGCGATCGCCAGACAAACCCGGGCCACCCCAGGGGTGTAGACCATCGAGAGATCGTCACGGTTCCGGATCGGATGCTTGGCGTTCATCTCGATCTTGCCGCCCAGGTGCATCAAGAAGGTCCGGTCGGACACCTTGCCAATGGTCACGCCGGGGACCGTGCGCATGATCTGGACCAGCTGGTCGGCATGGTCGGTGTCCCGGGCAGCACAGGTCACATCGATCCGGAGCCGTTCATGACCCGAGGAGGTGACGTCCAGGGCGGTAATGGCGCCGCCCGCATCCTCGACCGCCGAGGTCAGGCGGCTGACCGAGGCACCAACAGCAGGCACCTCGAGGCGGACAGTGATGGAGTACGAGACAGAAGGAATGGCGCTCACGATTCGATCCTCTCACGATCTGCACTCCGGTGACCGGATCGACGTGGCCTCATCTGCCGGCCGCGGCCACCAGCCAACCTGGGTCAGGACATGTTATGCCGCAGCTGGGCCGGCTGGCGCCAGCCGAGGATGGCTTCGGTCATCCGGGCGCAGGCGACGGCTGCCGCGACATCATGCATCCGGATGATCCGAGCCCCCTGGGTCAGACAGAAGGTGGCCGCCGTCAGGGTTCCCTCCAGCCGGTCAGTCTTGCCCCGGTCCAGGGTT
>JBBSQO010000015.1:0-12054 GCA_038244025.1 Propionibacteriales bacterium | reverse complement strand
CTGGGACTTTTGTGACGGGTCGGCAGAGATGGCGGGGAGAAACAACATGGCTGTAACTTCTCCACATTGGGGATAAGCTCTGTGGATAACCACCGCAGTCTGGATAGCGAGATCTTTGCCCTCGCCATCCCGGCGTTCGCCACCCTGGTCTCCGAGCCGCTGCTGTTGATGGCGGACTCGGCCATCATCGGTCACCTGGGCACCACCCAGCTGGCCGGTCTCGGCATCGCGGCCAACGTACTCGGCGTGCTGACCGGACTCTGCCTCTTCCTCGCCTACGGCACCACCGCGACCGTCGCGCGCAAGCTGGGGGCCCGGGACCTGGCCGGCGCCCTGTCCGGCGGCTTCGACGGTCTGGTGCTCGCCGTGGTCCTTGGCCTGCTGCTCTGCAGCGGTCTGCAGCTCGGCGTAGGACCAGTCATCTCGCTGTATGGGGTGGCGCCCGATATCTCGGCGGCGGCCCACACCTACCTGCGGATCTCGGCGCTCGGCCTCCCGTCCCTGCTGGTCATGCTCGCCTCGACTGGCGTGCTACGTGGGCTGCAGGACACCCGGACACCGCTCTATGTTGCGGTCGGCACCAATCTGGCCAACATCGGCCTCAACGTGCTGCTGGTGTACGGCTTCGATCTGGGGATTGCCGGAGCCGCCACCGGTACGGTGATCTCCCAGACCGCGGCGGCCATCTTCCTCACCGCGGTGGTGCTCCGCGGAGCCCGACGGGTCGGCGCCCACCTGCGGCTCCGGGTGTGGGGGGTGCTGCAGGCTGCCCGGGAAGGTTTCTGGCTGCTGCTGCGCACCCTGTCCCTGCAGATTGCCCTGACGGCGACCACCGTGGTGGCCGCAGCCGGCGGAGCCGTGGTGCTCGGCTCACATCAGATCGCCAACAGCATCTGGGTCTTCCTCGCCTTCGCCCTGGACGCCATTGCGATCGCCGCCCAGGCCATCATCGGCCGCTACCTCGGCGCCGAGGACGTCGCCGCGGTCCGGGCACTGACCCGGCGGATGATCGGCTGGGGATTCCTCTGCGGTGTCGTCTTCGGCGTGCTGCTGGCCGTTGGACGTCCCCTCTATATCCGAATTTTCACCCCGGACCAGGCCGTCCGCGATCTGGTTGCGCAGGTGATCCTGGTGATCGCCATCACCGCGCCGATCGCAGGCATCGTGATGGTCCTGGACGGGGTGTTGATCGGAGCCGGTGACGGGCGTTACCTCGCGGTGGCCGGATTCATCGCGACGGCCGTCTACCTGCCGCTGGCGATCGCCGTCGACTTCGCGGGAGCGGGACTGGTCTCGTTGTGGATCGCCTACATGATCTGGGTCGTGGCGCGCGCGGTCACGCTTGCGCTCCGGGCCCGAGGCACCCGGTGGATGCGGACCGGCGCGACCATCAGCGCCACCAGCAGTGACATCAGCGGTGAATAGCCACCCGAAGCTACCGCGGCTGGCGATACCTGCCCGGACGGGAACGCCCAGGGGGCCAACCGGAGCTCCGGCTGACCACCTTGGGCACAATCTTGCTGGTGAAAGTGGCTGCTTGTTGAAGTGGCTTAGCTGGCAGCAACGACGGACACGGTCAGATGGGCGGTGACAGCATCGTGCAGTTTCACACCAACGGTGTGGGTGCCGACCGTCTTGATGGGCTTGCCGACCTCGATGGAGCGCTTGTCGACCGACGGCCCCCCCGACTTTCGGATGGCACCGGCCAGGTCGCTGACCGTAACAGCGCCGAAAAGCTTGCCCTGGTTGCCGGCTCGAACCGGCAGCTCGATGGCCAGGCCCTCGATCTGCTCACGGATCTCCTGGGCATGGTCCAAGCCGCGGATCTCACGTGCATCACGGCTGCGCTTGATGCCGTCGATCTGCTTCTCCGCGCCTTTGGTCCAGCGCAGCGCAAAGCCACGGGGGAGCAGGAAGTTGCGGCCGTAGCCATCCTTGACCTCCACCACGTCACCGGCGATGCCGAGATTGTCGACTGCTGCAGTCAAAATGAGTTTCATCCCTGCGTCCCTTCTCAGCGAGCCGTCGAGGCGTACGGGAGCAGTGCGACTTCGCGGGCGTTCTTGATCGCGATCGCCACCTTGCGCTGCTCCTGGACGGATAGGCCAGTAACCCGGCGGGCGCGAATCTTGCCTCGCTCGGAGATGAACTTCCGCAGGGTTGCGGTGTCCTTGTAATCGACGTTGTCGACCCTGGCAGCCTTGAGCGGGTTGCCCTTCTTCTTCACGGGCTTGGTATCGCGCCGTGCAGGTGAGTTGGCCATTGTGGTGCTCCTTTCGAGCCCGGCCGGTTGGCCGGAATGTGCCTGTCCGGCGGGTGCCGGAGTGGTGGATGGAATTATTCAGTTTGGGTGTTGGTCTCGACAAGCTCGACCGAACGTGTCCCGATGGTGCTTGTCTTGACAAGTTTGACCGACGCTTCGGGGAATCAGAACGGTGGTTCGTCACTCTGTGGGGTCGCCCAGGGGTCGGCGCCGGCGGAACGATTGCCCCCAGATTGTTGGCTGCCCCCTTGTTGACTACCGGATTGCTGGCTGCCCCCTTGCCGGCTCTCTGGCGGAGCAGCCGCACCGGAGGACCACGGGTCATTGTTGCCGGACCCATAACCGCCCCCACTGCCGCCGCCAGAGCGCTGGCCCCCGCCGCCGCCGGAGGTGCGAGTGACCTTCGCGGTGGCGTACTTCAAGGCTGGGCCGACCTCGTCCGCCTCAACCTCGAACACGGTCCGGCGCTCCCCCTCCCGGGTTTCGTAACTGCGTGACTTCAACCGGCCCTGAACGATGACCCGCATCCCCTTTTGCAGGGACTCGGCCACATTTTCAGCTGCCTGACGCCAGACGGCGCAACTGATGAACATGGCGTCGCCGTCCTTCCACTCGTTGGTCTGACGGTCGAAGGTACGCGGCGTCGAGGCAACAGTGAAGTTGGCCACGGCTGCCCCGGATGGGGTGAAGCGCAGCTCGGGATCGGCGGTTAGGTTGCCGACAAGGGTGATGGTGGTTTCGCCTGCCATGGTGTGTCTCCATTTGCTCGACCTGTTGATGGTGTCCGACTTGTTCTCGACAACTCTGCCAGCTGGCTCTGACAAGTTTGTCTGTGGTGGGTACCGGCTGTTGTCCGGTGCACAACCAGTCCTACTGCAGACACTAAGGATTCAGAACCAGATCGTGCAGCTGAACGTGCCCAGTATCCGATCTGAGTCAGAGCCCGAATGCTTAAGGGCCCGAAACGAGTCAGCGAACGTCGGGACGGATAACCTTGGTCCGCATGATCGACTCGTTGATGGTGAACTGACGATCCAGTTCGGTCACATCGGCCGGCTCCGCGGTCAGGTTGATGACGGCGTAGATGCCCTCGGACTTCTTCTGGATCTCATACGCCAGCCGGCGACGACCCCAGATGTCCAGGTTGTCCACGGTTCCGCCACCCTTGGTGATGACGGTCAGGTACTGCTCCAATGTGGGCTGCACCGAACGCTCTTCAGTGTCGGGGTCCATGATGACCATGATTTCGTACTTGCGCATGCGCGAACTCCACCTCCTCTGGTCTCAGCGGCCATGGGACGTCCCCATGGCAGGGGTTTGAGTCAGTGCGACAGCCTATCGGTGACAGGCCGGGAACCCGAAATTGCACGGTGTTCGCTCCGCAGATACCGCGTTATCCCGCACAGCCAGGCGGAGGTAGGAAGCCGCCACCAGCTCCTCCGCCGTTATCCCGCACAGTTGGGGAAAAGTAGGAGGCCCCGCTCAGCCCGTACGCCGTTATCCCGCACAGCCCGGCGAAAGAGGGAGCCGCCACCAGCTCCTCCGCCGTTATCCCGCACAGTTGGGGAAAAGTAAGAGCCCCGCTCAGCCCGTACGCCGTTATCCCGCACAGCCCGGCAAAAGCAGCCCGCCCAATAGCAGCTCGTACGCCCGTGATCCCACACAACTGGGATAACGCGGGCGAAGTCGAGTAACGCACTTTCCCACAGGGAAGCGGAGTCAGCATGTGTTATCCACAGATTCCACCGACGCGGGATGATCCGTACCAGTTGTCGGCAGAATCACGACGTGTCTGCACAATCTCGTCCCGCACCTCACCTCGCTCATCCCGCACCTCACCTGGATACCACCCGCCCTTTCAGCAGGGCGGATGCTCGAGCCGCGCGGCTGCCACTGGCGGAACTGCTGAGTTCTCGTTACCAGCGAATCTTCTATGACCTCTACCTCTCCGCTTCGGTGCCGGTGACGCTGCAGGTGCGGGCCCGGGCAGCGTTGACAGTGAGCCCCAAGGGATCCCATCTCAGCCATCAGACCGCGGCACAAATGTGGGGTGGTGTCGTGCCCGACAGCCCGGACACACATGTCAGTGTGCCCATGCGAGGAGCCCGTACTGAACGGTTAGGCATCAAGGCACACCTCTCGCCGTCGGGATCCTCCATCCTTGAGCACCGCGGTTTGCCCGTGTCGACGCCGGATCAGTGCTTTCTGGAAATGGCCGCAGGAGGTCTTGGACTCGTGGACCTCGTTATCTTGGGGGATTCACTGGTTGCCAAGAAGAGACTGACGCCCAAGAGTCTGATTCATGCGTCGGATCGGTACCGTGGACGGCAGGCCAGAATCGCCCGCCGAGCTGCCCGACTTGTCAGGCAAGGCGTGGATTCACCGATGGAAACGCGCCTGCGACTGTTGCTGGTGCTGGCGGGTTTCCCCGAACCCGACGTCAACGTGATCCTGCGCGGCTCCACTGGAGACTGGCTGATGCGGTTCGATCTCGCCTATCCCGACATCAACCTCCTCATCGAGTATGACGGCCGGCAGCATGCCTCCGACGACGTCCAGTGGGGCCGCGATATTGAACGGCGTGAGGAACTCGACCGGCTGGGGCTGCGGATTCTGATCGTACGATCTGCCGACATCCATGTTCATCCTGCCGACACATTGGACCGTATCCGCACCACCATGCGCAGCCTCGGTGCCAAAAATGTGCCCGGCAGATTCAAGGCCGAGTGGAGCCGGCATTTTCCCGGCCGCCCACAGCAGTGAATGACGGCTATCCCAGCTGTGCGGGATAACGACGAACACCTGACCCGCGAACCGCACCGCTATCCCACCTGTGCGGGATAACGACGACCCCACCGCACCAACGGCACCGTTATCCCACCTGTGCGGGATAACGGCCGGCTACTCGTAGAAGAACTTCTGCTCCCCCGGATAGATCCAGGACAGGCCGTCGCGCAGCCGGTCGCGCCAGGACTCCCAGTTGTGACCGTCGCGGGACTCGACGTAGTTGACCCTCATCCCGGTCTCCGTCCAGACCGGGACCATGGCTCGGTTCTGGACAATCAGCGGCTCGTACACCCCACAGCTGACGAACAACCGCTCAGCGACGCGCTTCGGACGCAAACGGTAGCGGTTGACGAACTTCACCACCGGGTCGAACGCCGGCCCACCGCCATGGTCGGCCCCGATATCGGTGAACAAGAAGGACCCGGACTGGAGCAGCAGCGAGCCGTAGAAGCCGGGGGTCCGGAACGCAGTCGAGAAGGCTGCGATGGCGCCGAAGCTGGAGCCCATCAGGCTACGGCCAGAGGGCTGGCCGATCAACGGGTACTCACCCTCCAAGAATGGGACCAGCTCTGAGGTAATCCAGCGCGCGTGGGTTGCGTTGTTGGGATACTCGACTAGCCGGTCACCGGGATAGGTGAAGGCGACGACAGTCTCGGCCATGTCCATCCGGTGGATAAGGTTGTCCAAGACCGTCTTCATGGAGGAGTACTCCAGGTAGTCACCACCGTCGTGAACGGTCAGTAGCGGATACTTCGCGGTGCTTCGGAACCGGGCCGGGAGATAGACACTCACCCGGTTCATCCGGCGTTGTGACCGGCTGTGTAGTTCCAGCTCTATCAGCTCCCCAGGCCGAGCATCCTCATCAGGGACAGCCCAGTCCGGGACTCGGTAGCCGGGTCCGTAGCAGACCGAGGAGACCCCCAACGGACTGCGCGCCATTCTCGGGTTTCGTGGATCGTTGAAGCGCTCCCAGTGACCATCCTGTCTGATCTCGAACTGGTACTCCACCCGAGACTCCCCTGGGAGTTGGACCGTGACGTACCACAGCGGAGTTCCCTCGACGTGCTGCAACGGCAAGTCCGCGGGCAGCCCGACAACCCGGTGCCGCAGCCAGACGTCCTCCACCCCTGGGGCAATCGCCACAAAGGTGCAGTGAGCGCCCTCGACAATGGGAAACTCATGATCATTTAGGAAATTCTGGATGGTCAGCTCGGTCAGACCTGGTCGGGAAATCAACCGGTTGATGGCCAGCTTTGATCGGTGCGGCTTACGATCAGCCATGCTCGTCGCCATCGGCCGAAGCGGTCGAGCTGGCCGAGATCCGCTCCGGATCAGCCGACAGGACCGGCGCCTCCGCGGGCAGCGGCTCACCATCTCGCAGGTCAAAGCGGGCACCGCCACCCAACAACAGGCACTGCCTCGGTGCGAACCTGCGCGCCATCTGAGCGACGCGCTCACCATCGGCGAGATGCAGCCGGCGACGCGGATGCGGAAACGGCAGCACACCTGAATACACGCTGAGTCCGTCGGCATACATCTCGGCATGGCTAAATCCGTGCGGAGCATTGTCGTTGAAGAGCACCACCCGGTCCGACAGGGCCATCGCGCCAGCCGACCAAGCAACCAGCGGCGGTCGGATCAGCTGTCCCATGGCGAAGACATGAAGTAGGTGCAGCAGCACTCCGACGTGGCCGCCGGTCAGGACCATCCCGGTTGAGTCCCCGACCATGCGGGCCAGCTCGGTGCGATGGTGTACGACATGGTCCCGCTCGCCCAGCCGGACGCGAGTATAGAACTCATCCCGGGTCTCCGCGACGGTCCGAAGATGCCACTCATCCAGCGCCTGGATGGACCGGAAGGTGTCAGCGATCGCGGCCTGCTGGACCGAAGGCATCGCGTCGCGATGGCGCAGCGTGGTCAGCGCGGCCATTGCATGTTGGAGCCTCAACGTGTACACCGCCTGCAGCTCGGCCAGCACCTCATTAAGCCGGGTCTCAGTCTCGGCATACTCGGCATCAGCGTCGAGAATCTCCTGCCAGCGGCGGTACAGCTCCAGGTTGCACATCCGGCCACCCAGCACCTCATTGAGCAGGCCCGAGTCGGTTTCCCGCTCCTGCCAGCCGGCATTGATCGTCGCGATCTGGCCGTTGGGCATCAGCTCGGTGACGGCCGCCGTGGCCGCGCCGACATCACGTTGGGGACCCAACAGGGTGATGTTCACTCCCGGCAGCCCTCAGCCGGCATGGACCGTGACTGTCTCGCCAACATCATTGAGCATGCCATGCAGGATGTCATAGTCGGGATGTTTCATCCGGAGGTATGCATTGGCCATGTAGCCCGCCGCCACCGGCTGGGTCGGCGATCCCGGATCCGGCAGGTGTGCATCGATGATCCACTGGCCGTACCGGGCCTGAATCTCATCCAGGCCGGAGTAGCCCTGAATGCTGCCATCAGCTGTGGGACGCAGCGCAATCATCCCGGCGGCGAAGGCGCGGGTCGCCTGCTGGCTGGCGTTGCCGTGCACGATGGCCTGCGCCCACTCGCGATAGATATCCATCTCGTTGCCGGCGGCGTACAGGTCCCAGGAGCCGACGCCGGACGGACGGCAGCCGATCTCGGAGAACCGCAGGCCCTTGGAACCGAAGAACCACTCCATGTGGGTGGCCGAGGTCCCGATGCCGAGCACCTCGTTGACCCGGCGGCCCAGCTTTTTGAGCTGGCCATAGTCGGACTCGGAATCCACCCGGTTGGTGGAGATGAACTGCGGTGAGATCCAGCGGGTCCGCATCGCTTCCAGCACATTGGGGAAGTAGTGCGAGACGAAGTCGTGGGCCGGCACGCCATTGATGGACAAGGTGTCATAGAACGCCTCGTGACCGTCGACGAACTCCTCGACCGCAATTGAGGTGGCCCCGTCCCGGGCATAGGTCTCCAGCGCCGCGCTCAGATCATGATCGGAATCCACCCGGATGGTGCCCGCGGCGCCGGCGCCCGCCCGGGGCTTCAGGATCAGCGGGTAGCCGATCCGGGCCGCGAACTCCCGCGCCTGGTCGGCATTGTCGACCGCGGTCGAGGCGGCCGTCGGTACGCCGGCGGAGCGGAGCGCTTCCTTCATCGACGGCTTGTCCCGGCACAGCCAGGCCGTCCGGGTGGAGGTGCCGGGGATGTGGCAGGCCTCGCGCACCTCGGCGGTCGACATGATGTGGGCCTCGACGGTCGCCTCCAGCCGATCCACCCAGATCGTGTCCTGCACCCATTCGACGGCGGCCATCAGGGCGCCAACGTCGGTGACCGATCCGATCTGGTGGTAGTGCCTCAGCCAGCCCCGCAGCTCATCATCCAGCCACTCCGCGGGGCGCTCACCGATACCGATCACCATGGCGCCCACCTCGGCCAGCCCGCGGACGAACTGACGCTGGTTGTTGGGGAAGGCCGGTTCGACAAAGACGACATTCATGCAGTGATGCTATGCGTTGGACGGCGGCTGCGAACACCCTCCCACGGCTTAGGCGGCCGGATCCGCGGGTGGCCCGACGATGGAGGCCGTGCGCGATACGGCCAGCAGGGATACTGGTGGGCATGACACGTGCAATCCGAGCCGGCCGTATTCGTTTCCCCGACATCAGCCCTCGTGCCTACGAGCACCCGGCCGACCGGGGCGCCCTGGTGGCGCTGCGGGCCATACCCGGATTTGATCAGGTCCTGAAGGTGGTCTCCGGTGCCATCGGCGAGCGGAGCATCCGGCTGCTCTACCTGGCCACCTCGATCCGGGTCTCGCCACGCCAGTACCCGAGCCTGCACCAGATGGTTAGCGAGTGCGCGACCACTCTGGATCTGCAGCCGATTCCTGAGCTGTACGTCCAGCAGGACCCGACGCCCAATGCGATGACCATCGGCATCGACAAGCCGATCATCGTGATCACCACCGGCATGATGGATCTGGTCGACGACGAAGGACTGCGCTTTGTCATCGGACACGAGGTCGGTCACGTGCTCAGCGGTCACGCGTTGTACCGGACCATGTTGATGCAGCTGATTAGCCTGTCCAAATCGATCCAGTGGCTGCCGATCGGCGCCTGGGGTGTCCGGGCGATCATCCTCGGACTGAACGAGTGGTTCCGCAAGTCCGAGCTGTCCTGCGACCGGGCCGGGCTGCTCTGCGTCCAAGACGCCCACACGGTGCTGCGGGTGCACGCCTCCCAGGCCGGCGCCCAAAATCCCGATGAGATGGACGTGGCGGGCTTCCTCGACCAGGCGGCCGAGTACGAGTCCAGCGGAGATGTCCGCGACTCGTTGCTGAAGATCCTGCAGCTCACCGATCAGACCCACCCGCTGGCCGCGCTGCGGGCTGCCCAGCTGCAGAAGTGGGCGGCCAGCGACGAGTACCAGAACATCCTGGCCGGTGACTACCCCCGCAGGTCCGCAGACAAGGACGCGCCGTTGGGTGACGATGTGAAGGCGGCTGCGGCGTCCTACCGGGAGACCTTCACAACCTCATCCGACCCGTTGTTCAAGGTGGTCGGCAAGATGGGCGTGGTGCTCGGCGGCGTTGGCTCAGTGGTCGGCGGCGTCGGCGGTGCCGCCGCGAGCAAGGTCCGGGACTGGTGGAAGCAGGGGCCAACCGCTACCGGCTGAAAACCGGCTGCGACCTCGTACCCCTGTCCATCAGCTACCCCGCCGAACGGCGGTGCTGGCTCCGCTGATCGACAAGTTCCACCGGAACGGGTGTCCAACCATGACGCTTGTCCGGATCCTGTTTGTGACCGACGTGGCAAGATCTCATCGTCGTCGCCGACCTCAACCGAGCTGTTCTCGCAGCCAGGCGATGTCGTCGCCCTGTCCTTCGACTCCGCCGGGTGTCTCCACCACGATCGGGACACCGGCGGCCCGGACGACCGCGGCCAGTCCCTCAGGATCAACCTGTCCCTGACCCAGGTTGGTGTGCCGATCGGCACCAGAGCCGAACGGGTCGCGGGAGTCGTTGGCGTGGATCAGGTCAATGCGTCCGGTAATCGACTTCACCTTCTCAACCAGCCCGGCCAGCTCCTCGCCGGCGGCATGGGCATGGCAGGTATCGAGGCAGAACCCGACGGCGGCACCGCCTTCGGCAGCCGAGATCGCCTCCCAGAGCTGCTCGATCCGGTCCAGCTGCCGGGTCATCGCATTCGTACCGCCGGCGGTGTTCTCGATCAGCACCGGGACGGCCATCTCGAGACGTTCAACGCACTTGCGCCAGGTGTCGAAGCCCTTCTCGGGGTCATCCTCCTTGGCCAGGTGCCCGCCGTGCACGATGATCCCGGCAGCACCGATCTCGGCCGCCGCATTGACCTGCTGCTGCAGCAGCTTCCTGCTGGGGATACGGATCCGGTTGTTCGTGGTCGCCACGTTGAGCACATACGGCGCATGCACATACAGCGCCACCCCAGCCTCCTCAGCAGCTGACTTCAGCGCCGTTGGTCCGCCCTGGTAGGCGACAACGGGGCCCTTCCACCCCTGCGGATCACCGAGGAAGAACTGGGACAGCGTGGCATCCCGGGCCTGCGCCTCCGCAATGGGATCCTGCTGGTCGACATGGGCGCCGATGGCAACTGAAGTCATACCTCGACTCTAAAGGACGGCCCGCAGGGGTCGGACCCGATAGCCTCCAGTTGTGACTCGTAGCGTCTCTGTGGTCTCTCCGGAAGGCCAGACCGGCAAGTCGGTCGTTTCTCTCGGGGTCAGGCCAACCGGAGGAGACGGGCAATGACCGACGCCCGGCCGGTCCTGGTGCTCAACTGTGGCTCGTCCTCGATCAAGTACCAGCTGATCGAGCCGTCTTCTGAGCAGGTGCTTGCCTCCGGGTCGGTGGAAAAGATCGGCGAGGCCACCGGCACGCTGAAACACCGGCATGGTGATGATCACTATCAAGAGAGCCACCGGGTGGCCGATCATGGGGCGGTGCTGGATGCGATCCACACCATGTTCAACCAGTTTGGGCCGGCACTTGATGATCTTAATATCCGGGCAGTCGGCCACCGGATCGTGCATGGCGGCGCTGTCTTCCGCGACCCGGTGATCATCGATCAACAGGTTATCGACCAGCTGCGCCTCCTGACCCCGCTGGCACCGCTGCAGAACCCGCCGGCCCTGGCAGGACTCGAGGCAGCCAGGCGGATGCTGCCTGACTGCCCGCATGTTGCTGTCTTCGACACCGCCTTTTTTGCCGCCCTGCCTGCCGTCGCCGCGACCTATGCCATTGACCGCGAGCTGGCCGAGAAGTACGGCATCCGCAAGTACGGCTTCCATGGCACCTCGCACCAGTACGTGTCCGGCAAGGTTTCCGAATGCCTGGGCCTGGCCTCCGATGGTGAGCTGAACCAGATCATCTTGCATCTCGGCAACGGCTGCTCCATGTCGGCCATCCACAACGGTGTCGCGGTCGAGACGTCGATGGGCCTGACCCCACTACAGGGCTTGGTGATGGGCACCCGGTCAGGTGACATTGATCCCGGGATGCTTGTCTTCCTGCACCGCGAGGCCGGCATGTCGGTCGACCAGATCGACACTCTCCTCAACAAGAAGTCCGGCCTCAAGGGCCTGGCCGGGGTCAATGACTTCCGCGAACTACTGCAGTTGCGATCCGCCGGCGACGAGGCTGCGGCACTGGCCTTCGACAGCTACGTGCACCGGCTGAAGCTCTACCTCGGCGGATACCTCGCACTGCTGGGCGGCGTTGACGTGGTGACGTTCACCGCCGGCGTCGGCGAGAACAGCCCCGTCCTCCGCGCCGCAGTGATCGACGGACTGGATAACCTCGGCTTGCGGGTCAGTCCGCAGTTGAACGAGTCGACCGACTCGGGGCCTAGGTTCATCCACTCCGAGTCGAGCGGCATCACGATCATGGTCGTCCCGACCAACGAAGAGCTTGCCATTGCCCGTGCTGCGGTGGCTCTCACCTCAGCCGTCAGCACCTAGCCCTTGGCCTTTATGGTTTCCGGGTGAGTCCGTGTTGATCAACGAAACAT
>JBBSQO010000014.1:0-12449 GCA_038244025.1 Propionibacteriales bacterium | reverse complement strand
CTGGCCCCGGAGGGCGCCGTGGTCAAGAGCGCCGGCTTCGACAGCGACGTGAGCACCGGTACGGCCCGCGGCTTCGATGGGGAGCGGGCCGCAATGGCCGCACTGGAGGACGGCGCCGTTGCCGCCGGCGATGTGGTGGTGATCCGCTACGAGGGACCCAAGGGTGGTCCCGGGATGCGAGAGATGTTGGCTATCACCGGCGGGATCAAGGGCGCCGGGCTGGGTAAGGACGTCATGTTGATTACCGACGGCCGCTTCTCCGGCGGCACCACCGGCCTGTGCGTCGGCCACATCGCGCCGGAAGCGACCGATGGTGGCCCGATCGCTCTGGTGCACGATGGTGACCAGATCACCCTGGACGTGGCTCACGGGATCCTTGACCTTGAGGTCGACGACGCCGAGCTCGAGCGCCGTCGCTCCGGCTGGACCCCGACCCCGCACACGGCCCGGCGCGGGGTGCTGGCCAAGTACGTCAAGCTGGTGCAGTCGGCCAACGTCGGAGCCGTCTGCGGCTGAGCTGGCCACCTGCGAGTGGGCACGACCCGACGTCAGCTCTCACGTTCTGGTGGCAACTGGGGGGGTGGCTTCCGGTTCGGTACGTCAGCTCTCGCGTTCTGGTGGCAACTGGGGTGTGGCATGCACAACGGTGACCGGGCTGCTGGCTTCTCGCAGCAGCGTCCGGCTGACCGAACCGAGCAGCACGCCGCGTATCGCGCCGCGGCCATGTGATCCGACCACCGTCAGGGCGGCCTCTTCGCTGGCGGCCAGCAGCACGTCGACCGGTCGGCCCATGCTGATCTCGGTAGCGATCTCCAGTCCCTGCCGGCATTCTGCGCCGATCCGGTCCAGGGCCCGCAGGACGGACTCAGCCAGCTCGCTTTCGGTCTCCCCGATCAGCTGGTCCACCACCTGCGGCTCCAACGGCTCCATCATCACCGGCAGATGCCAGGCGGCCACCAGCTTCACCGGAGCGCCCAGCCGGCGGGCGGCATCCAAGGCATATCGCAACGCCTCGTCGCTGTACGGGGAACCGTCCATTCCCACCACTACCGGACGCGACGTGACCGGCGGCGAGTCCTCACCAGCCGTGTCGCGGTCTGCTGCCGCGAGCGCGTCGGAAACCACGATCACCGGGCACCGCGCCTTGCTGGCCACCCGGGTGCTGACCGAACCAAGAAAGACAGCCTCCAAAGAGCCAAGGCCACGATTGCCGAGGACCAGCAGGGCGGCCGACTGGGCCGCCTTCAGCAGCACCGCCGTCGGCGTACCGTGATCGCACCGGGTCTCCACCTCAACCCCGGCAGCGATCTCGTGCAGCCGGGTCTCGGCTGCTGCCAGCAGCTCAGCGGCGTACTTCTCCCGTTCGGTGATGTGTCTTTCACCCAGCCCGACGCCGAAGTAGCTTCCAGCCACTGGCATCTGTAGGGCGTACAACACCAGCAGCCCGGTCTCTCTGCTCCTGGCCGCAACGGCCGCCACCTCCAGCGCCCGGCCACTCGCTTCTGACCCGTCGATCCCGACGACAACGTGATTTCTCATAAGCACAGCATCCCGCAGCAACGCAGCTGGGCGAGCTGTCGAGGCGGATAGTTTGGCAACAACCGGCGGAACGTTCACCATGCGAGACGCTGCATATCATCACTTGACACTTCCGGCAAGATCGAGCATCGTGATGGTGTGCATTGTGTGTCCGGAACTCTCGTACTCCACAAGCGTGTCGGCTGAGATCACCTCAACCACCGACACGCTCCCTCGTCTGCCTTATGGCGGCGGGGGTTTTTTAATGGTCGAGCCCGAACGCGGGTCCAGCCAACGCTACGGGACCCGGCACAGACACGCGTAGCATCTCCGCGGATAGCATCTCTACAGGGAACAGAAAGGCAAGGGGACAGGCCGATGGCTGATCACATGCCCGCAGCGGGGCGACCCGTACCGGGACCGCACGGGGCGCAGCTTCCTGGGGGACTGGCGCAGGGCAGCGAGGAAATCACCGGCGCGCAGTCGCTGGTCCGGTCGCTGGAACGGGTCGGGGCCGATACCGTCTTCGGCATTCCCGGCGGCGCCATCCTCCCTGCCTACGATCCCTTGTACGACTCCAAGACCGTCCGCCACATCCTGGTCCGCCACGAGCAGGGCGCCGGCCACGCCGCCGAAGGCTATGCCATGGTCACCGGGAAGGTGGGGGTCTGCATGGTCACGTCGGGACCGGGCGCCACCAACCTGGTCACCCCACTGGCAGATGCACATATGGACTCGGTGCCGATGGTGGCCATCACCGGGCAGGTGGCCGGACCGTCAATTGGCACCGACGCCTTCCAGGAAGCCGACATCACCGGGATCACCATGCCGGTCACCAAGCACAACGTCCTGGTCCGGCGGGCCGAGGACATCCCCGAGGCAATAGCATCCGCATTTCACATCGCCAGCACGGGGCGTCCCGGTCCGGTGCTGGTGGACATCACCAAGGATGCGCTCACCGCGCAGACGACCTTCACCTGGCCGAAGGCGCTGGACCTGCCCGGCTACCATCCGGTCACCAAGCCGCACAGCAAGCAGGTTCGCGAGGCTGCCCGGCTGATCCGTGAGTCCCGCCGGCCGGTGCTGTACGTGGGCGGCGGGGTGATCAAGGCCCACGCCGCCAACGAGCTTCGCCAGCTGGTCGAGCTGACCGGCATCCCGGTGGTCACCACCTTGATGGCCCGTGGCGCCGTCCCGGACAGCCATCCGCTCAATATGGGCATGCCCGGCATGCATGGCACGGTGCCCGCGGTCGGGGCGATCCAGCGCAGTGACCTGTTGATCTCACTCGGTGCCCGGTTCGATGACCGGGTGACCGGCCAGCTGGCCACCTTTGCCCCGCACGCGAAGGTCATCCACGCCGATATTGACCCAGCCGAGATCTCGAAGAACCGGATTGCCGACGTGCCCATCGTCGGTGACTGCAAGGAGGTCATTGTCGAGCTGGTCACCCAGCTCACGTCCGGCGAGCTGGGTGAGCTGGGGGAGTGGCAAAACTATCTGAAAGACCTGAAGCGACGCTACCCCACCGGCTTCGACTACCCCGCAGATGGTTCGCTCTCGCCGCAGCACGTGATCAAAAGGATTGGCGAGCTCACCGGTCCGGATGCCTACTATGCCGCCGGCGTCGGGCAGCACCAGATGTGGGCCGCCCACTATCTGCCCTTCGAGTACCCGGGCCGTTGGCTCAACTCCGGCGGGCTCGGCACCATGGGCTACTGCGTCCCGGCGGCGATGGGCGCCAAGGTCGGTCGTCCCGACGCGGTGGTCTGGGGCATCGACGGTGACGGCTGCTTCCAGATGACCAACCAGGAGCTCGTCACCTGTGCCCTGGAAGGGATCCCGGTCAAGATCGCGGTGATCAACAACCAGAGCCTCGGGATGGTCCGCCAGTGGCAGACCCTGTTCTACAACTCGCGCTACTCCAACACCGACCTGAAGACGAACCGCATCCCGGACTTCCAGATGCTGGCCGAGTCGATGGGTTGTGTCGGGCTGCGGGCCGAGCATCCCGATGAGGTCGATCCGGTGATCGAGAAGGCCCTGGCGATCAACGACGCGCCGGTCGTGGTTGAGTTCGTGGTGCACAAGGATGCGATGGTGTGGCCGATGGTCGCGGCCGGCACCGGAAATGATGAGATCAAGGTGGCCCGGGACATGGCCCCCAGCTGGGACTCCGAGGAGCAGCTGTGAACACTCACACACTGAGTGTCCTGGTGGAGAACAAGCCAGGCGTGCTGGCCCGGGTCTCGGGCCTGTTTTCCCGGCGCGGCTTCAACATCGAGTCGCTCGCGGTCGGGCCGACCGAGCATCCGTCGATGTCGCGGATCACCGTGGTGGTGACCTTCGATGATGATGTGCTGGAGCAGCTGACCAAGCAGCTGAACAAGCTGATCGAGGTGCTCAAGATCGTCGAGCTGGAGCCGGGCTCGGTCCGTCGCGAACTGATCCTGGTCAAGGTCCGCGCCAACCCCGAGGTGCGGGGTGAGGTGCTGGACGTGGTCCAGCTCTTCCGCGCCAAGGCGGTCGATGTCGCCTCCGATGCCATCACCATCGAGGCCACCGGCAGCCCGGAGAAGCTGGAGGCGTTGCTGAAACTGCTGGAGCCGTTCGGCATCAGCGAACTGGTCCAGTCCGGACTGGTGGCCATTGGCCGCGGAAACCGTTCCATCACCGACCGCACGCTGCGCGGTGAACGGCAGAAGGCCATCAAGATCGTCTGACCGTCCCGGCAGACGATCAAGATCGTCTGACCGTCCCGGCAGACACCGGGTCTGACCCACACCCAAGTCCGTGTCCGGCATCAGCCGGACGCCATCGAGAAACAATGAAGGAGCTCAATCCACGTGACCGCAACGATGTTCTATGACAAAGACGCCGACCTGTCCCTGGTTCAGGGACGCAACGTCGCCATCCTCGGCTTCGGCAGCCAGGGCCATGCCCACGCCCTGTCGCTTCGCGATTCCGGCGTCGATGTACGCGTTGGCCTGCCGGAGAGCAGCAAGAGCCGAGCCAAAGCAGCGGCCCAGGGGTTGCGGGTGCTGACTCCGTACGAGGCCTGCGAAGAGGCCGACCTGATCATGATGCTGACCCCCGACCCCAGCCAGCGCAAGGTGTACGCCGAGGCGGTCGAGCCGAACCTGGTCCCCGGCGACGCGCTGTTCTTCAGCCATGGGTTCAACATCCGTTACAACTACATCAGCCCACCCGTTGGCGTGGACGTCGCCATGGTGGCCCCCAAGGGCCCCGGGCACCTGGTACGCCGGGAGTACGCCGAGGGGCGTGGGGTGCCGGTGCTGGTGGCCGTCGAGCAGGACGCCAGCGGCAAGGCGTGGGATCTGGCGTTGTCGTACGCGAAGGGTATCGGGGGCTTGCGAGCAGGTGCCATCAAGACTACCTTCACCGAGGAGACCGAGACCGACTTGTTCGGCGAGCAGGCGGTCCTGTGCGGTGGTGCCAGTGCTCTGATCCAGGCGGGTTTCGAGACCCTGGTCAATGCCGGGTACCAGCCGGAGGTCGCCTACTTCGAGTGCCTGCACGAGCTGAAGCTGATCGTCGACCTGATGTATGAGGGCGGCATTGCCAAGCAGCGCTGGAGTATCTCCGACACGGCTGAGTACGGAGACTATGTCTCCGGTCCGCGGGTTATCGATGACCACGTCAAGGAGAACATGGCGGCAGTGCTGGGTGATATTCAGAACGGAGCCTTCGCGCAGCGCTTCATTGATGATCAGGATGCCGGCGCGCCGGAGTTCACCGACTTCCGGAAGAAGGCCGAGCAGCACCCGATCGAGAAGGTGGGCCACGACCTGCGAGAGCTGATGAGCTGGGTGAAGAGCCACGACGACGACTACGTCGAAGGAACAGCAGCCCGCTGACCTGCGGAGCCTGTCACACCGGCTGGCCTGCGGCAGGCTGGATCGCCGGTCAGCGGGACTTGATCTCCATCTCAATGGCCATTGAGCCGTCCTTGGCGATCCCGCTGGCCACGACATAGAGCCGGCCACTCGGTGTGCCGCTGGTGACTGTGTCGTCATTGGCACGGACACAGAGATGGCTGAGCCCGGTGGCGTCCAACGGGCTGTAATGGTCCGGCGCGCACGTCTTGCCGTAGGCAGCTGCCAGGCTCTGGTTGGCCGCTGCTGCCGACATCTTCGGGATCTGCAGCCGGGCCGACAGCGAATAGTCATGGGTCTCGGTGTAACTGGCCCCGATGATCTTGGTATCCGGCGGTAGTTGAACGTCGGCGTAGAACTGCAGGTCTTGCCTGGTCAGCGGATCGCAGGTGAAACCGGCCAGGTTGTTGCGGCAATGGGAGCCGCCGTCAGCGGTGAAGGAAAAGTAGGGCACGCCGAGGGAGCCGGCGGAGCCAAGTGCCAGGGCAAAGGCGGCGGCGACCAGGACCGCCATCATCAGCGTTCCGATGAGAATTCGCAGCCGCCTGCGCCGCCGCTGCCGGACCTTGCGCTTTCTTGCCTCTGACACATTTCCAACAATGCCTGACTGTTCCCAGCCGGAACATCCCCGACAGACCGTTTGATCAGTATCGTTAGCGGCTTGTTAGCGGATGGACCTTGATCAGTGCTTGACCGCGATCACCACCGAGGTGTCCTCGGCGACCATCACGTCAACGCTACTGAACCGTGGGTCGGCCAGCCACTCCTGCCGTACGGTGTCGACCCGGCCCTGATCGAGGGGAGGCCAGCTCAATGACGGGGTGAAATCATCCAGCACGATCATGCCCCCGGTCTCGACCAGGCCGATGACTGCCTCCCGCGGGGATGACTTGGCCGAGCCCGCGTCCAGGAACAGCAGCGAGAACGGCGCATGGTCGGCCAAGCTGGTCCAGTCGGCGTGCAAGACATCGATGTCGTCATCGGCGAACATCTCCATCACCTTGTGGGCAAGATCAGGATCGAGCTCAGCCGTGAGCACCCGGGTCTCCTCCCGGGCACCGCTGCGGAGCCAGGCCGCGCCGACGCCACAGCCGGTACCGCACTCGGCGATCGTCCCCTCCCGGGTGGCGGCGAGGGTGGCCAACAACCGACCGGTCTCGCTCCGGGTCGCCTGCACGTACCCCTGCTTCAACGACATCCTCAAGGCTCGGCGGACCAGTTCGGGGACTTCGGCTGGGGCGCTCACCTTGGCAGTCTTTCAGGTCGGTCATGAGGAAGAAATACGGTCAGTATGTGAGACATATACGTCCACATCCCGACCAACCATTCCTAGGATGTCCTACTATTCAAGAGAAACTGAAGTCAAGAAGGAAGTGATCATGTACGAGATGTATCCGGAGTCCTGGTGGGAGCAGGACCAGCCGATCCAGCCCAGGGCCAGCCAGCGCACCCCTGCCGCGGATCGCCCGCACCGGCGGCCCCGCAAGGAGCATTCGGTACGTCCACCAGTCGTCGTTCGCGCTCTCGCTGAGCAGGCCTAGTCGCCCGGCGCCGGCGTGGACTCTCTAGTTGCTGGCAACCGCGGCTGCGATGTCGTCGCCGATGTCGGAGGTCGAACGGGTACTGTGCCCGCCAGCTGCTCGACCGGCAAGGTCGGCGATGACCGCGCCGTTGATCTTTGCAGCCTGGTGCGGACGGTCCAGGTGCTCCAACATCAGTGCGACCGAGAGGATCGCGGCGGTGGGGTCGGCAATGCCCTGGCCAGCGATGTCAGGCGCGGAGCCGTGGACCGGCTCAAACATCGACGGGAACGTGCGGTCGGGGTTGATGTTGCCGCTGGCGGCCAGCCCAATGCCTCCGGTGATCGCCGCGGCCAGGTCGGTGATGATGTCGCCGAACAGGTTGTCGGTGACGATCACGTCGAAGCGGGCTGGGTCAGTGACCATCACGATGGTAGCCGCATCGATGTGCAAGTAGTCCGTCTGCACCTGCGGGTACCCTCCGGCCACCGACTCGAACAGCCGTCGCCACAGGCCGCCGGCATTGACCAACACGTTGTGCTTATGTACCAGGGTGATCTTGTTGCGTCGCCGGCTGGCTCGCTCGAAGGCATCGCGGACAACCCGTTCCACCCCATAGGCGGTGTTGACGCTGACCTCGGTGGCGATCTCGGCCGGAGTGCCGGTCCGTACCGAACCGCCGTTGCCGCAGTAGAGGCCTTCGGTGCCTTCCCGTACCACGACGAAATCCACCTCCTTGCCCTCGATCACCCGCGCCGCAAGCGGACTGCGGACACCCGGGAACAGCCGGCTGGGCCGGAGGTTGACGTAGTGGTCGAAGGCGAACCGGAGCTTCAGCAACAGGCCACGCTCCAGCAGGCCGCTCGGCACGGCGGTCGCTCCGGGCGCGGCGCCAACCGCGCCGAGCAGGATGGCGTCATGCTGGGCCAGCTCTGCCAGCACCGATTCCGGCAGCACCTCACCGGTACGACACCAGCGCTCGGCACCCAGGTCGTAGTCGGTCAGCGCGAAGGCCGTCGGGTCGAGCGCGGACAGCACCTTGAGTCCCTCGGCCACCACCTCCGGACCGATTCCATCACCGCTGACCACGGCAACCCTGTGTGGTCCAACCCTGTGCGCTTGCGCACTCGTGGAGTCGGTACTGTGCGGTCCCGCGGTCGCGGAGTCGGTACTGAGAGTTTGCCGTCTGGTGGTTGTCGACACCCTCGAATCGTATCCAGCGCCTGGTTTCGCTGGAATCGCGTCTCATCAGTCGCGTGAGCGGTGTTAGCGTGCTCGCTATGACCCTGAACTTTGACCTACGACCCAGCGCGAGTCCGCGCCCCGATGCGGAGCGGGAGGCAATCCTGGCCGATCCGGGTTTTGGCCGGCACTTCAGCGACCACATGGCGGTGGCGACCTGGAGCAAGGCCGACGGCTGGCAGGATGCCGGCGTTGTGGCGTACGGTCCCTTCACCCTCGACCCGGCGACCGCTGTTTTGCATTATGCTCAGGAGATTTTTGAGGGCCTGAAGGCGTACGGCCGTGAGGACGGTACGGTGTGGCTGTTCCGGCCAGACCAGAACGCGGCCAGGTTCGCGCGGTCGGCGACCCGGCTGGCGCTGCCGGTGCTGGCGGCCGACGACTTCCTAGCCAGCATCGACGCCCTAGTCGAGGCCGACCGCTCCTGGGTACCGACCGGCGGCGAGAAGAGCCTCTACCTGCGGCCGTTCATGTTCGCCTCCGAGAGCTTTCTCGGGGTGCGGCCGGCTCAGCAGGTGACATATTGCTGCATCGCCAGCCCGGCCGGTCCGTACTTTGCCTCCGGGGTCAAGCCGGTCACGATCTGGGTCACCACCACCTATACCCGGGCGGCCCCGGGAGGGACCGGTGCGGCCAAGTGTGGCGGCAACTACGCCGCCAGCCTGCTGGCCCAGTCCGAGGCCGTCGAGCAAGACTGCGACCAGGTGCTCTTCGCCGATGGCAAGCAGCTGAAGTGGGTCGAGGAGCTCGGTGGCATGAACGTCTACCTGGTGACGACCTCGGGTGAGCTGGTCACTCCGGAGCTGACCGGTTCCATCCTCGAGGGGGTCACCCGGGACTCGATCCTGTCCCTGTCCATTGATTTTGGTCTCCAGCCGGTCGAACGCCGGATCGCCGTGGCCGAACTGCTGGATGGCATCGACGACGGTTCGATCACCGAGGTCTTCGCCTGCGGCACCGCCGCGGTCGTCACACCCGTGGGCTGCCTGAAGACTGGGAACCGGTCGGTGACCGTGGCCGACGGTGCTGCCGGTGAGCTCACCACCGCCATCCGGCAGCGGCTGCTCGATATCCAGTACGGCCGCGCCGAGGACAACCGGGGCTGGATGCGTCAGATCTGCTGATCACCCGGGCTCGCTAACCGCCCGCGCTTAAGATCAATTGCGTGCAAATCGCCCCCGGTTGAATCCGCCCGCCGATTTGGGGCAGTTTGCTAGCGATCGGCCGGGCGGCCGGCGTGGCGAGGCGGCAAGATATCTCATCTACTGAGATCGGGGTTCCATCTTTTCTCATCGGGGCGCAGACTGTAGCCGTGCATCACTGCCAGATCATTATTTCTTAGCGCGCCCGAGTGCCAGTCATGGCATTTATCCGGCGCGCTGAACCTCCTGTCCTCGTACGGGAGGTTTTTTCGTTCCCGGACAAACTCGGACACCAAACCATTACCCCAATCACCCGCAGCCACCAAGAGGAATCATGTCGACACCCAGTCAGCCGGTCCCGTCCCCGGCGTCGTTCCAGGTCTATGACACGACGCTGCGCGACGGTGCCCAGCAGGAGGGGCTGCGGCTCTCGGTTGCCGACAAGATTAAGATTGCCGGTCACCTGGATGATCTGGGGGTCACCTTCATCGAGGGCGGTTGGCCGGGGGCCAACCCAGGTGACACCGCCTTCTTCCAGGCCGTCGCCGATGGTCAGCTGCCGTTGCACCATGCCACCCTGGCCGCCTTCGGGGCCACTCGACGGGTGGGCGGCCGGGCAGCCGATGATCCGCTGGTGGCTGCGCTGCGCGATTCGGGCGCTTCGGTGGTCTGTCTGGTGGCCAAGAGCTATGACCGGCATGTCACCCAGGCACTACGTACCAGCCTGGCCGAGAACCTGGCCATGATCACCGACACGGTCAGTCACCTGAGGGCCGAGGGGCAGCGGGTGTTCCTCGACTGCGAGCACTTCTTTGACGGGTTTCGGGCCGGCCCCGGCTACTCGCTCGAAGTCGTCCGGACAGCCGCGGAGGCCGGGGCGGAGGTGGTGGTGCTGTGTGACACCAACGGTGGAATGCTGCCGAGCTGGATCGGCGATGTGGTCGCTGCCGCCGGCGAGATCGGGGTGCCGCTCGGCATCCACTGTCACAACGACACCGGCTGCGCGGTGGCCAACACACTTGCCGCCGTGGACGCCGGAGCCGTGCATGTCCAGGGCACCATCAACGGCTACGGCGAGCGGACCGGCAATGCCGATCTGATCTCGGTGGTAGCCAACCTGGAGCTCAAGTACGGCTGGCCCTTGTTGCCAGCCGGTTCATTGCGCGAGGCGACGCGGATATCCCACGCCATCGCCGAAGTGACGAACGTGCCACCGTACGGACGTCAGCCCTATGTGGGCCTGTCATCCTTTGCCCACAAGGCAGGATTGCATGCGAGCGCGATCAAGGTCGATCCCGATCTCTACCAGCACATCGATCCGGCCGACGTCGGCAACGACATGCGGATGCTGGTGTCCGACATGGCCGGTCGGGCGAACATCCAGATCAAGGGTGAAGAGCTGGGATTCGACCTGTCCGACCGGGAGGTGGCGGCCAGGATCACCAACCAGGTGAAGGCGGCCGAAGCAGGCGGATACACCTATGAGGCAGCAGATGCGAGCTTTGAGCTGCTGCTGCGCCGTGAGCTTGATCAGTTGCCGGATTTCTTCTCGGTCCTGTCCTGGCGGGTCTTCACCCAGTCGGCGAAGAACCAGCTGACCAGGAAAGACGACACCGACACCGAGGCAACGATCAAGCTCACGGCGAAGGGGGCAACCCAAAGAGTGGTCGGTGAGGGCAATGGTCCGGTCAACGCCCTCGACCAGGCCGTCCGCAAGGCGCTCGCCAATGCGTACGGCGTCGTCGACCGGTTCGAGCTGATCGACTACGCGGTACGGATCCTGGACCAGGGACATGGCACTGATGCGGTCGTGCGAGTGTTGATTGAGACCACCAATGGTCAGCGGAACTGGACCACGGTCGGGGTCGGGCAGAACGTCATCGAGGCCAGCTGGGAAGCACTCTTTGATGCCTACCTGTATGGGCTGATCCATACCGACGGGGCAGATCCAGCGCCGGAACCAGCGTCCCAGCAGGAATTGGCGGGTGTCTGAGCGAAGGTTTGTTCGCTGCCTGGCACCGGGACTCGCTGACGGCCATCGAGCGAGAGGCCAGGTGGCGCGGGGCCGGCGTTTCCGTGGTCTCTCAACAGCCCGACGATAGCGAGCTGGCTGACCTCCTCACCTTGGCTGGCTATCAACGCACCACTGACTTCTACCAGAGGTAGCAGCTGGGGAAGCGCAGTAACCGGTTCGAGCTGACCGACGACTATCTGATCCATACCGACCGGGCAGACCCTGATCCACAGCTACTCCCCAGCAGCAATTGGCCGGAGTCTGAGGCCCCGTCAACGGGTTTGCCGCAGACGAGCGGAACCGGTGACCAGCGGCTGGTAGGTCACGGCCGGAAGAGCGCGCAGGAAGGAGATGGATTGCCAGGCGAGCGGTACTCCCACCACCAGCACGGCAAGTGCTTCGACCAAACCCGCAAGGATAAACGACTTCAGCTCCGGCTGTGACACCCCGACGGCGAGATAGAGATAGGACGACAACTGCATGATCAGCGCCACGCCGGAGAAGATGGCCAGCGCGAGGGTGCGCTCCGGGTGAGGGTGGCTGCTGCTGAGGCCGGACCTGATCAGCTGGGCAAGACCAGCGCCGACCGCGATCAGGCACGGGATCCCGGCCAGGTTCCCCGGTAGGGTAACCATCCCTGAGGATTGTGGCCAGAGCTGGACAGCATGGATCACCACAACTCCGGCCAACGCCGCCACCAGCCAGGGCCGGGCTCGCAGCGGCGGCGCATCGGAATGAAACGCACCCAGCGCCAACACCAGACCAAGGTCGAACAACAGCCAGAGCAAGGCCATCAGCATCCAAAGAGCACCAAAGTCTGGCGACCAGTTCCAGCCAAAGTAGATCACCGTGCCGGGCAGGAACGCCAGCACGGCACCCAGCTGGGCCAACCGCCGACGACCGCAGGTCATGGCCGCGAATGCCGGGATCCAGCACAGCTCAGACACTGACACGATCACCGACGAGAGGTCTTGGTCAGTGATCATGGCTCGGGTCAGGTCGCCATCGGCCATCGCGCGGGACAATCCGGTCGGAGTCCAGGGCAGGATTCCCCAGCTCCACAGCTGCTGTTCAAGGCCGGGCAGTGCCAGCACCGCCAGCACCAGCAGGACCAGAG
>JBBSQO010000013.1:0-12857 GCA_038244025.1 Propionibacteriales bacterium | reverse complement strand
TCGGTCAACGACAGCACCCGGTCGACCAGTGGCCGGACACCGGTGGTCACCAGCATGGCGGCCAGCGCTTCCAGCTCACCTCGCGTGCCCATGGTGGATCCGACCACCCGCAGGGCCTTGAAGAAGATCTTGGTCAGTTCGGCCTTGTCCGGATTGTCGCCGGAGGTGGCGCCACAGATCACGATGGTGCCACCGGGCTTCAGCGAGTTGATCGAGTGCGACCAGGTTGCCGCTCCCACCGTCTCCATCACGGCATCGACCCGGGCCGGCAGTCGCTCGCCGCTGCCGAACGCGGCAGCCGCGCCGAGGCCGACAGCGCGTGCTGCCCGAGCCTCGTCCCGCGATGCCACCCAGACCCGTAGGCCGGCGTGGCTGGCCAACCTGATCACCGCAGTGGCAACTCCCCCGCCGGCTCCCTGGACCAGGACCGTGTCCCCAGGTTTCAGACCGGACTGGACGAACAGCATCCGATAGGCCGTCAGCCAGGCCGTCGGCAGACATGCGGCCTCGCTGAAACTCAGCTCGGGCGGCTTGCTGACCAGGTTCTGTCTCGGCACCCGTACGGTCTGGGCCAGGGTGCCGGGGTAGCGTTCCGACAGCAGCGACCGCTTCGGATCATGGGTGGTATCCGCCCCGACAAAAGCCGGATCATTGATCACCGCGTGAATGATCACCTGCCGGCCGTCCTCGGTGATGCCAGAGCCATCGCAGCCCAACACCATCGGCAGCTGGTCCGCCGACAGCCCGACACCACGCAGCGACCAGACGTCGTGATGGTTGAGTGCGGCCGCCTTGAGCTGAACCGTGACCCAGTCTGTGGGCGTGGCCGGCGCGTCAATCTCGGAGATCTCCAAGCCCTTGATCGGGTTATCCGAATCAAGTCGCGCAGCATAGGCAGCCAGCATGCTCCGACTATACGCGGGTGGACGCCTGGCCCAGTCGAACCTGTCGGGACGGGCCTACCTGACCTGGATGGGTGCGTCTTATCTGAACAGATGGTGCCTGACCGGATGATGCGCCTGACGGGCCACCCACTCGCGGCTGCGCCTGACCGGCCGGGCGTACACTCGGCGACCATCATGACTGACTCTGCGGTGGCCCAGCTGGCCCAGCTGTTCGAGAGCACCTTCGGCCGTCCCGCTGCGGGGATGTGGGCTGCGCCCGGTCGGGTGAACCTGATCGGTGAACACACCGACTACAACGATGGCCTGGTGATGCCCTTTGCGCTGGCCCAGCGGGTGCGCATCGCCGCCGCTCCCCGCGATGACGGTCGGTGGACCGTACGCTCACAGCACGGGGGGTCACAGCACGAGGAGCAGCAAGCGTCCTTCGGCCAAGCCGACCTGAAGCCAGGCATGCCGGGTTGGCAGGCTTACCTGGCTGGCATCGTCTGGTCCCTGCAGCAGGCCGGGCACCGGGTCGAGGGTGCCGACCTGGCGTTGACCTCCAACGTGCCGATCGGCGCCGGGTTGTCCTCCTCGGCCGCACTGGAATGCGCCACGCTGACCGCGTTGGTCGATCTCAACGGGCTGGACATCTCTCTCCTGGAGCAGGCCAAGCTGGCCCGCCGTTGTGAGAATGACTTCGTCGGAGCACCGACCGGCCTGATGGACCAGGCGGCGTCAATCCTGTGCCGTGCCGACCATGCCCTGCTTCTCGACTGCCGGTCGTTCGACCACGAACAGGTGCCACTGCGGCTGGCTGAGCATGATCTTGAGCTGCTAGTGCTTGATACCCATACCCCACACGACCATGTAGCCAGTGAATATGCCGCTCGACGAGAGTCCTGCGAGCGGGCTGCGGCGACTCTCGGGATCCCGACCTTGCGCGACATCACCGACCTGGAGTCCGCTCTCGATCAGCTCACCGACCCAGTGATCCGGCGTCGGGTCCGCCATGTGGTGACCGAGAATGCTCGCGTGCGGGCGGCCGCGGAGGTCCTGAGGGCCGACCAACCGGCCGATCTCGGACCGCTGCTGGACGCCTCCCATGCCTCGATGCGGGATGACTTCGAGATCACCGTCCCAACGGTGGACCTGGCTGTCGTAACCGCGCGAGAGGCTGGCGCGGTGGGTGCCCGGATGACCGGCGGTGGGTTCGGCGGCTGCGTCATTGCCCTGGTGCCGGTCGGCAGCAGCGGGCAGCTGGCTGACCATATCCGGACTGCGTTCGACCGGGCCGGCTTCACTAAGCCGAGCCATTTTGTCTCGCAGCCTGCCGCCGGCGCCGGCCGGCTGGACCCGGCTGGCTGAGTATCGATCTGGTTCCAGTGCGCGTCAGGAGGCGTCAAAATTGTTTTCACCTGCCATTATGCAGACATAACATGTCGTCGCTAGCTGGCTGGTCCAGTGCCTTGGAGGAATCTCGTGAAGTTACAGATGCGGATCACATTGGCCACCGTCGCGGTGTGCGCGCTCGGCTTGAGCGCCTGCGGATCCACTTCGCTCGGTGGTGACTCGGGTCCGGCAGCGAAGCCCACCACCTCGGTGAGCCAGGATCAGGGTCTGAAGGCCAAGCTGCCGGACAAGATCAAGTCATCCGGCGTGATCGTAGTCGGCACCGCCCCCAACTACCCGCCGAACGAGTTCGTCGATGGGACGACCGTCAAGGGTGTCGACATCGACCTCTTCAATGCGGTGGCAGCCAAGCTCGGCGTCAAGACCCAATGGGAGCAGTCCAGCTTTGACTCCATCATCGTCGGTGTCCAAGGTGGCAAGTACGACATCGGCATCTCGTCCTTCACCGTCAATGACAAGCGCAAGCAGCAAGTCAACATGGTGAGCTACTTCAACGCCGGCACCCAGTGGGCCACCCAGCCGGGTAACCCCAAGAAGGTGGACGTCAAAAACCCGTGCGGCAAGACGGTTTCGGTGCAGACCACCACCGTCCAGCAGGAAGTTGATCTGCCGGCCCGGCAGAAGAAGTGCGGCGGTAGTCCGATCAAGGTCCTGCCGTTCAAGCAACAGAACCAGGCAACATCCGCAGTCGTCAGTGGCCGGGCGGATGCGATGCTCGCTGACTCCCCGGTCGTTGCCTATGCCGTCAAGCAGTCGAAAGGCAAGCTGGCACTGCTCGGCGACATCTACGACGCCGCGCCGTACGGTTACGTGATCAAGAAGGAGGACAAGCAGTTCGCCGATGTCGTTGTTGAAGCCCTGAAGCAGATCGAGTCCGAAGGCGGGTACAAGGGCGCGTTGCAGAAGTGGGGCGTCGAAGCAGGCGCCATCAACAACTTCGCCGTGAATCCCTGAGCCGCGCCATGACTGATCTCGCACAGGCAAGCCAGTCCACCAGTTCCGAGGAACGCCCCGGGATTATCAAAGCCGTTCCGGTCCGCCATTACGGTCGCTGGATCGGGGTGGCAGTCATCGTCATCCTGATGCTGATGCTGCTGAATATGCTGATCTTCAACCCGGTCTTCGACTGGCCGTTCGTGCTGGAGGTGATGAACCAGGCACCGGTGCTGGAGGGTCTACTCAAAGGCACCTTGCTGGTGACCCTGTTGACCATGATCGTCGGCGCGGTCGGCGGCGTCCTGCTGGCCATCATGCGGCTGTCGGAGAACCCCGTCCTGCGGGGGGTCTCCTGGGTCTATGCCTGGTTCTTCCGGTCCATCCCCCGGATCGTGCTGCTGACCTTCATGGGTGCCGCCATGGGCCTGATCTTTCCCACTGGCATTGCCCTGGGGGTGCCGTTCGACTGGAAGTTCATTGAGTGGTTCGGCCTGAACGGTGACTGGCGGTTCCTCAACCTGGACGCCAACCAGCTGTTCAGCGGCATGATCGGCGCCGTGATCGGGTTGGGCGCATCCGAGGCCGCCTACATGGCCGAGATAGCCCGGTCCGGCATCTTGAGCGTCGATACCGGGCAGATGGAGGCGGCCGAGGCGCTGGGCATGAACCGGCGCCAGGCCATGGTCCGCATCGTGTTGCCGCAGGCGATGCGGGTGATCGTGCCGCCGACCGGCAACGAGACCATCGCCATGATGAAGGACACCTCGTTGCTGATTGCCCTTCCCTTGACGACGGAGCTGTTCTACCAGGTCTCCTCCATCGGCAGCAGGACCTACCAGATCGTTCCCTCCCAGTTGGCCGCGGTCGTCTACTATCTGATCATCACCAGCATCCTGATGGTCGGCCAGTCCTACCTTGAACGACACTTCGGCCGTGGGTTCACTGGCCGCAGCAGGAAGGTCAAGAAGGCCCCGACCAGCACCAGCAACGGTGCCGCGGACGCGACAGAACCGGAGACCATCGAATGACCGCCTCATCCACCGACACCGCTGTCGAGCCTCAGGATAAATCCACTGCTGGTCACCTGGTCCGGGCCGTGAACGTGATCAAGGCCTTCGGCAGCAACGAGGTCCTCAAGGGCATCGACCTGACAGTGGACTCCGGCGAGGTGGTCTGCCTGCTGGGGCCTAGTGGCTCCGGCAAGACGACCTTCCTGCGGCTGATCAACCAGATGGAGACGTTGACCGGCGGACGCATCTGGGTGGGTGATGAGCTTATCGGTATCGAAGAGCGCAACGGCCGGCTGCACCTGCGCACTGACAAGGACATCGCAAGGCAGCGTTCCCGGATCGGGATGGTCTTCCAGCGCTTCAACCTTTTTCCGCACAAGACGGCGATCGAGAACGTGATGGAGGCGCCGGTCCAGGTCAAGCGGACTCGCAAGTCGACGGCCCGCAAGGAAGGGCTGGAACTTCTGGAGATGGTCGGGCTGGCCGACCGGGCCGACTTCTACCCTTCGCAGCTGTCCGGTGGACAGCAGCAACGGGTCGCGATTGCCAGGGCATTGGCAATGGGGCCGGAGCTGATGCTGTTCGACGAGCCCACCTCGGCACTCGATCCCGAGCTTGTCGGCGAGGTGCTGGCTGTGATGCGGCGACTGGCCACCGAGGGGATGACCATGATCGTGGTGACCCATGAGATGGGGTTCGCCCGGGAGGTAGCCGACCGGGTTGTCTTCATGGATGCCGGCGTGGTCGTCGAGGAGGGGTCACCCACCACGGTGCTCAACAACCCAAAGGAGGAGCGCACCCGATCCTTCCTCAGCCGGGTCCGGCAAGAGACCGCCGAGCAGGAGTCCGCAGTGCGCGAGGCACTGGAAGCGCACGGCATCGAGCCCGGCTAGCCTTCGGCTAGCTTGCGTCATCCCCGGTTGTCTCGTCCCCAAGTGCCTTGGGTTCCGTTGCGTTCGCGTCGGCAGCCTGGTCGCCCGCGGTGAAGACCGCCGTGGACGAGGGCAGGAACACGCAAACCAGCGCGATCACCGAGAGCGCCCCGAGCACCAGAGCCACCCACCAGGTGACGCCGGCGGCGAAACTCCAGGCGATCGGCAGATGCAGCAACTGGGTCGCCACGGTTGGCCCACGGCTCCAGCGCCGTTGCAACTTGAGCCCACGGGCCACGAACAGGAGCAGCGCACCGTAGCCGAGCATCACAATGGCCGTCGTGATGCCTACCACAGGACGGGAGGCCTGCGTCGTGGTTGCCTCCAGCACGGCAAAAATGACCCCAGCCAGCCCTTCGATGGCCAGTAGGCAGGCGGCCAGGAACAATGCGGGTGGTCGATGCGTTGCATGAGAGGAAGTCACACGAGGCGAAGTGACACGAGGCGAAGTCACGCAAGACAGTATACGGCGCCTGCTGACAGCGTTCCACGGTTGACAGGTTTTCCACGGAAGCCCGCAGCGGGAAATGTGAGCCAGCCAACGCTGTCAAACTCTTGTATTGGACGCCAATACTTGCCAATGTAGAGGGCGAGACCGAGACCGATGACGAATGCTCGTGCCTTCCCCCACCTAATTGGGCTGCCCGAACGACGTAAACTGTCAGCCCGAAAGACGTAAAGGAGTGTAAACGCCATGGATTGGCGCAATAAAGCCGCCTGCCTGGACGAGGATCCGGAGCTGTTTTTCCCGATTGGGAATACTGGCCCGGCCCTGCTTCAGATCGAGGAGGCCAAGAAAGTGTGCCGACGGTGTGAGGTACGGGAGCAGTGTTTGGAGTGGGCCCTGGAGAACGGTCAGGATCACGGTGTCTGGGGTGGCCTGAGCGAGGATGAGCGGCGCGCCTTGAAGCGGCGGACCGCGCGATCACGAATCCGTACCGCCTAACGAATGCGCTCAGATCCGGCTCGGCCGGACGAATGGCGCCGGGCTCACACCCGGCGCTTTCGCCCGGTACCGACGCGCGGCATCTCAACTAGGGCCCGCGTCCCCTGACCGGCCGGATTCGGTCCCAGCTGCAGCGTGCCTTCCAACTCGGCCAGCAGCGTCGAGACAATGGAAAGTCCAAGACTGCTGAGCGCATCCATCGAGAAGGTCGGCGGCAATCCGCGACCATCGTCCACGATCTCCACCCGCAACCGGCCATCGGTTGACGTCGGGCGAACCCGGACAGTCCCGGAGCCATCCGCAATGCCGTGCTCAATCGCGTTCTGGCACAGTTCGGTGATCACCAGCGAGAGGCTGGTGGCAACAGTGGCCGACACCTCGCCGAACGAGCCCTCGCGGATCGCGGTGACCTTCCCCTGGGCGGTGCCCAGATCGGCGACCCTTTGTAAGACCTGATCGGCCACCACGTCGAAGGCCACGACTTCATCGAAGGTCTGGGACAGCGTGTCGTGAACGAGGGCAATGGACGCCACCCGTGAGGTGGCATCGCTCAGCGCGGCCTTGGCCTCCGGCGACTCGATCCGCCGAGCCTGCATCCGCAACAGGGCGGCGACGGTCTGCAGGTTATTCTTCACCCGATGGTGGATCTCGCGAATGGTCGCATTCTTTGTCACCAGTTGTCGTTCCCGGCGGCGCAGGTCGGTGACGTCGCGACATAGCACGATGGCACCGACCGGGCTGCCGGCGCTGAGCAGCGGCACGGCCCTCAGCAGCAGATGCGCATCACCAGCCACCACCTCCCCATCCCGGCCGGCCCGCCCCGACAGGGTGGCCAGCAGCGACTCACCTAACGGCGGCTGACCGGCTGGCATCAGCTCAATCGTCAACGCTGCCAGGTTCTCGTCCTCGAGGTCGGCGTACAAACCCAACCGCCGGTAGGCACTGAGGGCGTTAGGGCTGGCATACCTGACATCGCCGCCGGCATCGAGCAGGATGAAACCGTCACCAACCCGAGGGCCGACCGACAGCTCGCTGCCGAGGTCGGGGAGCGGGAAGTCACCTGCGGCCACCATCTCAGAGAGCTGTCCGGCCGCCTGCAGGTAGGCCTGCTCCAGCTGGCCGGGAGTTCGGACGCCCAGCTGGTTGGTGTGGCGCTCAACCACGCCGATTACAGAACCTGCCCGGCTGACCGGAATCGCGTGCACGTCCACCGGTATCCCTGCCTGCAACTTGTTGTTACTGGTACCGGTGATCGCTTCGCTCAGGAATGCCTCGGACACCAGGTGCTCGGGGGCATAGGCGATCAGGTCACCGACCACGTCATCCATCAACGCGGTCGGACCCGTCGTCGGGCGCACCTGTGCAGCCGCCCAGAACAGGTTCGGGTCCCGGTCCGGCACCCAGAGCACCAGATCGGAGAACGACAGGTCCGCCAGCAGTTGCCAATCAGAAACCAGCAACCGCAGCCAGGCATCGTCGTCCTCGGTCAGCTCGGTGTGCTCGGCAATGACCTCCGACATGGTGGGCATCCCCCCACCCTAGGACGAGGAAGTTTTGGTTATTCGTCGACGTCTGATGTCGATGAGCAACCAAAACATGATGCAGCCACGGAGCCGGCCAGCTGGTGTTCCCGTACGCATCTCTGGCAGAATGAGCCCTCGTGCCTTTCGGCATGCAGAAGTTCAGTGACTGAGGAGGCTCGGATGAGCAAACGTGGCCGCAAGCGCAGCGCTCGCAGGAAGAAGAGCGCGAACCACGGCAAGCGCCCCAACGCCTGAGGTATCGCACCCAGACAGCGAACGAGCCCCGGAGTTGATCTCTCGGGGCTCGTTCTTGCTGTCAGTGAGGCATTCCGTCGGTGTGTTGCTGCGTCAGTCGGTCGCGGCGGACTGGCGCGCCGAAGCCAGTCGGGCCAGCACCTTATCCCGCAGTGTCGCCGGCGCGGGCTCGGCGCAGCAGCTGCGCGCAACCAGCGCCTGCACCGCCTGCTCGACATCGTATTGTTCCAGGCAGGGCTCACAATCGGCGAGATGCTGCCGAATCGTGTCACAACTAGCAGTGTCCAGCTCGTTGTCCAGAAACTCATACACCCGGTCCAGCACTTCGGCACAGTTTGATTCTTGCTGCGCACGGCCCATCGATTCCTGGTCGGCCTGGCCCTGCTGCTCGAACTCGGGAGTCATCGGCTGTTCTCCTTGTTCCGCAACAGCCCGCGTTCACGGGCATAGTCGGTCAGCCTTGCCCGCAACTGTCCGCGACCGCGATTCAGTCGAGACATCACGGTGCCAATCGGGCTCCCCATGATCTCGGCAATCTCCTTGTAGGAGAAGCCTTCGACGTCGGCCAGATAGACAGCCAGCCGGAAGTCCGGCGCCAGCTCCTGCAGCGCTTCCTTGACATCGGAATCGGGCAGGTTTTCCAACGCCACCATCTCGGCCGACTTGAGCCCGCCCGAGGTATGTGACTGGGACCTGGCAATCTGCCAGTCCTCGACATCCTGGCCATCGGAGATCTGCGGCTGGCGCTGCTTCTTGCGGTAGGAGTTGATGTAGGTGTTGGTCAGGATCCGGTAGAGCCAAGCCTTCAGGTTGGTACCCGGCTTGAACTGGTGGAACGAGGCGTACGCCTTGGCGTAGGCCTCCTGCACGACATCTTCGGCATCGGCCGGGTTGCGGGTCATCCGCAGCGCCGCGCCATATAACTGATCAAGGTAGACGAGCGCATCGGCCGCAAATCGGGCGCTGCGCTGCTCCTCGGTCTCCGGCACGTCGTCCGCCGTCGCCGCGATCTGATCTTCTCGTGGAATGGTCATCACATACGAGAGTACCGGCGATGGCTTTCGCTCATACTCCACCGTCGACTCTGTGGGTTGCGCCATCATCATCACACCGGTACAACCGTGCCGGCCGTTGCCATTATTCCCGGGCTGGTTTCGTGCAGGCGGCCAGATCCCAGAACAACTGCCCCTCCCCGGTGGGTGTGCAGGTGGTGGTGATCGTCGTCGCAGTCATCAGAAAAGTGTCGGCCCGGTGTCATCGGCGACATCCTTGCCGCATCGCTCGCCGCCAGGGCTGGAAGTCGTTTCGCTCCTCGACCGTGAAGGCGACTCGGACAGTGGCCTCACCAGATTCGGGTTGTTGTTCCGGACGCTGTTCACCTCGGTCGACACGGCATGGGCCTCCAGCAGGTCGGCATCGGTCACCGCAAGTAGCTCCAATGCGGCATCCGGGTCCGTCAGGTCCGGGCTGAGCCAGTCGGCGTAGGCATCCTTCCTGATGATCATCGGCATCCGGTCATGGATATGGCCGAGCGCATCGGTGGCCTGGGTGGTGATGATGGAGCAGGTACGCAGCCATGCCGTCTCGTCGTCCGGCGACTTGGCCGGATCACGCCAGAACTCATAAATACCCGCCATCACCAGGAGTCCCCCATCGGCCCGATGAATGAAAAACGGCTGCTTGGCTGGCTTGCCGCCTGGCTGGCCGGCTTCGCTGGTGTACCACTCGTAGTAGCCATCGGCCGGCAGCAGGCACCGCCGAGCCGCGAAGGCCTTCCGGAAGGATGGCTTCTCAGCCACTGTCTCATAGCGCGCGTTGATCATCTTCGCGCCGATTGACCGTTCCTTGGCCCAGGACGGGACCAGGCCCCAGGTCAGCGGCCGCAGCTTGCGGGTAACCTCGTCGGTCTCTTTCGACTTCCGCTCCAGCACCGCCGCCACCTGCACCGTCGGGGCCACGTTGAAGTCCGGCCCGGGCAGGTCTGGTGATACGTCATCGATCTCGAACTCTTCGACCAGTTCGTCGGTGTTGGCCGACGAGGCATAGCGACCGCACATGCCTCCACCGTAGCCATTCCAGACCGTAGCCATCCTGACCGGTTCACGACAGACTGATCAGGTTCACGACGGGCCAGGTTCGCAGTTGAACCCTGGCATCCATCAGCTTCTGGCCGCCATGCCCTTGGCGAATGGCCCGACTCACGATAGGAATAAGACATGACACTTCTCCGCGCCGCCGCCCGTACCATGCTGGCCAGCTATTTCATCGTCACTGGTGCCAAGGCTTTGAAGAATCCCAGCCCGTTCGTCTCCGATGCTGACCCGGTGGCCGAGAAGATCGTGCCGTTGGCCAGGAAGTTCGCGCCGGCCCAGATCTCGGACCGCATTCCCGATGACACCGCGACCCTGGTTCGGATCAACGGCGGTGTCCAGCTGCTCGGCGGCCTCGCCCTGGCGGCCGGGAAGGGTCGGCGGCTCGGTGCCACCCTGCTGGCGATATCACTGGTGCCGCAGACCCTGGCCGAGCACCCCTTCTGGTCCAGGGACACGGCTGAGGAGCGGGCTGCCGACCGGTCTCATTTCCTCAAGAACGTCGCACTGATGGGCGGTGTCGTACTCGCGGCGCGCGACACCGAGGGCAAGCCAGGGCTAGTTTGGCGAGCCGAGGCCGGCAGCCACCAGCTGGCCAAGAGCGGCAAGCGGGCCGGCAAGTCGGTGCGCCAGACCAGCAAGCGGGTGGCCTCGGATGCCATCGATGGCGGCAGTCAGCTGGTCGACTCCGTGGCCCAGCAGAGCCGCCGGGGACGCAAGAAGGCAGCCAAGCAGGCCAAGCGCGCCCGCAAACAGGCCAAGCATGTACGTAAGTAGACCAATAAGGCACTGCACCAGGCCAAGCGGGAAGCGAAATCGCTCAAGCACTAGCTGACCTGCCGTAAGACTCCGATCCGCTGCCGACCGTCGTTATCCCGCACAGCCCGGCAAACGCATCCCCAGCCCGCCTGCGGACCGCCGTTATCCCGCACAGCCCGGCAAACGCATCCCCATCGCCCAGGTCCACGACAGCGAGCATTCTGGAGGCTCGGAGTCCGGCTGATGGTTCACCTCCTAGACTCATGCCCGTGCCACAGCCGAATCCTCATCTGTCGAATCCTCAGCCCTGGTCCGCCCCGGTCGCGCCGGCGCCGATCCGGGCGACCGTTCCCATCCCCGGATCGAAGTCGCAGACCAACCGCGCGCTGGTGCTGGCCGCGCTGGCCGACGGACCATCCATGATCACCGCCGGCCTGGAGGCCAGGGACACCGAGCTGATGCGGACCGCCCTGCGTACCCTCGGTGTCCGGATCGAGGAGAGCCAGCCAGGGGAGATTCAGCCAGGGGAGATTCAGCCGGAGCAGACTCAGTCAGAGCAGACTCAGTCAGGTGGCGAGGCAGTGTGGCGGGTGACCCCCCCAGAGATGTTCGCCGGGGGTGGGACGATTGACTGCGGGCTGGCTGGCACCGTGATGCGCTTCGTCCCGGCACTGGCCGCGCTGGCCGACGGCCCGGTGACCTTTGACGGGGACGAGCAGGCGTACGACCGGCCGATGGCCGGGATCCTGGAACCGCTGACCGTTCTTGGAGCCGCGGTGGACAACACCTCCCGGCTCCCGTTCACGGTAACCGGCCAACCAGAACTGACCGGCGGAGTGGTTGAGGTGGACGCGTCGGCCTCCAGCCAGTTCGTCTCGGCGTTGCTGCTGATCGGGTCCCGACTGACCGAGGGGATTCAGATCCACCACTCCGGTGACCCGATCCCCTCCCATCCCCATATCGCCATGACCGTCGCCATGCTGCGCGAGCGCGGCGTCCAGGTGGATGACAACACTCCCCACCGGTGGTCGGTGACTCCGGGGCCGATCAAGACGCTCGATGTCGTGATTGAGCCGGACCTCTCCAATGCGGCTCCCTTCCTGGCTGCCGCCGCCATCACCGGTGGGACGGTGACCATCCCACGCTGGCCCGCCGAAACCCATCAGCCGGGCGACCTGATTCGCGGCATCTTGGAGACCTTCGGCGCCGAGGTAGCCCTGATCGATGCCGGCCTGGTGGTCACCGGCACCGACTACCTGCACGATGTTGACCTCGACTTAGCCGACGCGTCCGAGCTGACCCCGGTGGTCGCCGCGATAGCCGCGCTGGCCGAACACACCAGCCACCTGCACGGCATCGCCCATATCCGGGGTCATGAGACCGACCGGCTCGCCGCCCTCGAGACCGAGCTGAACCGGCTCGGCTGCCACGTCACCCAGACCCACGATGGGCTGACCATCCACTCCCGACTGCTGCACGACAGCGAGTGGCGTACCTATGCCGACCACCGGATGGCGCAGGCCGGCGCCCTGCTCGGGCTGGTGATCGAAGGGATCACGCTTGATGACATCTCCTGTACGGCCAAGACGATGCCCGGGTTCGCTGACCTGTGGCAGCAGATGATCGACGACTCCGAGCTCCAGGACCCAGCCGACCAGCACACCCTGGATCGGCAGGCCTAGTGCCGGCCCGGGGCCTGAGCGCCGACGATCACGAAGGCTTCGACCGGCCACGTCGGCACACCCGTCCCCGCACCAAGGACCGCCCCGACTACTCGGCAGCCCAGATTGGCGTGATCATCACCGTCGACCGGGGCCGTTACCGTTGTCTGGTTGATGATCACCCGATCACCGCGACCAAGGCCCGCCAGCTCGGCCGGGCCGGAGTCATCGTCGGAGACCGGGTCCGGATCGTCGGCGACACCTCTGGCGAGGAAGGGACCTTGGCGCGGATTGTCCAGGTTGAGGAGCGGCGTACGGTGCTGCGCCGGACCGCCGACGACGATGACCCCTTCGAGCGGCCGATCGTGGCCAACGCCGACCAGCTGGTGATCGTCACCGCACTCGCCGACCCACCCCCACGGACCGGCATGATCGACCGGATCCTGGT
>JBBSQO010000012.1:0-13099 GCA_038244025.1 Propionibacteriales bacterium | reverse complement strand
GGCAATGCCGAGCAGATAGATCTCGCCAAGACGGCCGTGCTGGTCGCGTCTGTGCTGGCCGCCCTCGGCGGGGCAATTCTGCTCCGGCGACGCAGTTCCCGGCTGCCAGCATGACGACAATTCACCATCGGATTCGATCGGCACAGCATCCACGGCGGGGTATCCCATCAGACAGAGAAGGAGTAATTCATGCGCGCACGGGCACTGGCCTCCAGTTTCCCCTCGATCAGCCTGGAAACCGATGCGCTGACCGCCGCCAGGTTGCTGGCCGATAACCAGCGGACGGGGTTGCTCGTCACTAACGCAGCTGGCCTCCCTTGCGCCGTGTTGACGGCTTCTCGGTTGCTTCAACTGATGATCCCGCGCTATGTGGTGGAGGATCCGAGCCTCGGCCGGGTGATTGATGAGCTCCACACCGCGCAGATGCGCGACCGGCTCGCAGCTCGATCGGTCGGCGACTGCCTGCCCAAGGAGAGCCTGGCCCCACCGGTCGCCAATGCTGAGGACACCGTGCTGGAGGTGGCCGCCTTGATGGTCCGCGAGAACAGCCCCCTAGTGGTCGTCGCCGAGCATGCTGATCATGGCATGGATCCCCGACTGCTCGGTGTGATCACCACCATTGAGCTACTAGGGCGACTCTCCGAGGACCAACCATGACGGTGAGCCGGTGAACGACTGGCAGGCCTGGGCGGCCATCGCTGTCTTTGTCATCACCTACGCGGTGATCATCAGTGAACGGATCCACCGGACCGCCGCCGCGCTCGGTGGTGCCGGGGTGATGCTGGCCATCGGGGCGATTGACGCCAGCGGAGCCTTTTTCGACGAGCACGCCGGGATCGACTGGAACGTCATCTTCTTGCTGCTCGGCATGATGGTCATCGTCAATGTGCTGCGACAGACCGGAATCTTTGAGTTCTTATCCATCTGGTCGGTCAAACGAGCCAAGGGCAAGCCATTCCAGGTGATGGTCATGCTGGTTCTGATCACTGCCCTGGGCTCGGCGCTACTGGACAATGTGACGACCGTCTTGTTGATTGCCCCGGTTACCCTGCTGGTCTGCGAACGTTTGGCACTACCCCCAGCCCCGTTCCTCATCGCTGAAGTCCTGGCGGCAAATGTGGGTGGCACCGCTACGCTGGTCGGCGACCCACCCAACATCATTATCGCGAGCCGGGCAGGGCTGACGTTCAACGACTTCATCGTCAACCTCACCCCGATTGTGATCATTCTGGTCGTCGTGCTGCTGCTGATGTGCCGGATCATGTTTCGTTCGGTGTTCGTCTACGACGAGACCCGAGCCACGGAGGTGATGGCCTTGACGGAGCGAGAGGCTATCCGTGATCCCCGGTTGCTGGCCCAGGGGCTCGGCGTGCTTGCTCTAGTGATTCTTGGATTTCTGCTGCATCCGGTGCTGCACTATCAGCCCAGTGTCGTCGCCTTGCTCGGCGCCGGCCTTCTCATCGCCATCTCCAAAGTAGACACACCGGGCGTGCTCAAAGAGGTCGAGTGGCCAACTCTGGGCTTCTTTGCGGGTCTCTTCATCATGGTTGGGTCGCTAATCCACACCGGTGTCATCTCGAAGGTTTCGGGTGCTCTGGCCGCCGCTACAGGCAGCAGCCACCTCGGGCAGACGATGCTGCTGTTATTCGGCTCGGCAGTCATGTCCGGGATCGTGGACAACATTCCCTATGTCGCGACCATGGCGCCGATCACCGCCGACCTGGCGAAACTGGTCGGCCCGCAAGGGGAAGTCCTGTGGTGGGCACTGGCACTGGGCGCAGACCTTGGTGGCAATTTCACCGCCATCGGCGCCTCAGCCAACGTCGTCATGCTCGGCGTCGCGGAACGCAGCGGGACGCCTATCACGTTCTGGCAGTTCACCAAGTACGGCATGCTGGTGACTGCGGTCACCGTCGTGATAGCGGCTTTGTACGTGTGGCTGCGATACTTTGTGTTGGGCTGACTCAAACGTCGGCAAGGACTCTGGACGCCTCGCCTGATCGGCCCTGGGGCGTTAGGGTCAAAGACAGAGCAGGTATATGACCGGGCGAGAGGAGTCATGAAGATGGCAACAGAGCAGGCGGTTGGCGACATCGTGAAGAGCATCACCGACGATGTCTTGGTACTGGTCCGCGGTGAAGTCGAGCTGGCCAAGGCCGAGCTCGTCCCATCAGCCAAGAAGGCCGGCATCGGCGCCGGCATGCTCGGCGCGGCCGGTTACCTCGCTATCAATGGACTTTTGCTGTTGTTCATGGCCGGTGCGCTCGGTATTGCGTCGTTGATTCTCAAACTGACCCAAGCGTCCGCACCCGGGACCTCGGCCGCCTCGGTGACGGGGTGGGTAGCCCTCGGCTTCGTGATCATGGCCGTAATCCTGTTCATCATCGCCGGCATCCTGGCGCTGCTCGGCAGGGCTGCGCTCAAGAAGATCAAAGGCCCGGACCAGACCGTCAGTGAGGCCAAGACGTCGGTCGAATCGGTCAAGCACGCGGTCAACCGCGGCAATGCCGCGGCGAAGACACCCGAGATCGACGCCATCGTCGTCAAGGACGAGCACAAGATCGCCAAGGATCGGGCCAAGGTCGTCAAGGATGAGGACCGCCTTACCAAGGATCAGGAGATCCTGGCCAACAAGACCAACGTGCCGAAGTAACCCGCCAAGTAAATCCCCAGCAATGGCAGGAGCCGGTGTCCGCGACATCCTGATCGAGGGCGAGTGGCACCATCAGGACATCGCCGCGAACGGCATCCGCTTCCATCTCGCCACCGGACTGCACGGCGATGCCGGTCGGCCACTCGTTCTGTTGCTGCATGGGTTCGGCGAGTTCTGGTGGGCTTGGCGGCATCAGATCCCGGTACTGGATACGGCCGGTTTTCGGGTCGCCGCACTCGACCTCCGCGGTTATGGCGCGAGTGACAAGACACCCCGCGGCTACGATCCGCAGACCACCGCCCTGGACATCTCTGGTGTGATTCGCAGCCTCGGCCATCGAGACGCCGTCCTGGTCGGGCATGACTGGGGGCAGATGGCAGCCTGGGCAACCACCGCCTTCGCTCCGGGCCAGATCCGGGCCTTGGTCAGCGTCTCCGCACCTCATCCACTCGCCTACCCGTGGCGCCATGGCTGGAAGGACCTGGCATTCTTCCAGCTGCCGCTGTTGCCGGAGCGAGCCATCATGGCCGAGGACGGCGCCTACATCGAGAACCTGCTCCATGATCGCGCCGCGCCCAGCAGCGGATTTCCCGACCCGGAGGCGGCCCGGCATTATCGCGATGCGCTGATGCTCTGGCCGAGCCCGCACTGTGCGCTGGAATATCAGCGGACGTTCGTCCGGCACCAGTTCCGTACGATGGGACGTGCCTACCGTAAGGCGTTACGCCGGACCCCAGAAGTCCCCCTGTTGTCCATCCACGGCCAACTCGATCCGGTGGTGTCTTTGTCAGCCATGACCGCCGCCCACAACTACGTGCGTGGGCGGCACGAGATTGTCGATCTGCCGGGTGCCGGGCATCTGCCACACGAAGAAGTCCCCGACGCCGTCAATGCCGTGCTGCTGCCCTGGTTACAGCAACTCGACTGACGATTTGGCCCGGCGCCGTGGCGCTGCTCAATGCCGGTCGGGGGTCCGGCGCGCCGCAGGGGCAGGCTGACCTCGATCAGCGGAAGACCAATCGCCAGGCGATGGTCTGCGACATCGGTAGACCTGGAACCACAAACCCAGCCGACCCGTCACATCCTCACCGACACGCCGCAGAAACTCGTGAGAAAGTGACGGGTCGGCTGGTTGTCGAGTGATCCTTTGGATGATACGTCAGGCAGGGAGCGGCTCGGCGAGGTAGATCCGGGACTCCCAGGGCTGCAGGGCGAGGGAATCAGTCTCTGAGTGAGTGCCGAGCAGCAGCTCGGCTCCAGCCACATCCGGGAGGGCATCGGCTGCCACCTCGGCCGGTTCGGATGAGCAGTTGGCCACCACCACCAGCACCTGGCCGGCCAGGCTGCGGGTGTAGGCAAATATCTGCTCATCGTCTTCCAGCAGGAGCCGGTAGACACCATCCACCACAATCGGGTAGTGATGGCGGAGCTCGATCAGCTTGCGGTAGTGGTGGAAGACCGAGTCCGGATTGGCGACCACGGCTTCGGCATTGATCTCGGAGCGGTTGGGGTGCGGCGGCAGCCAGGGCGTACCGGTGGTGAAGCCGGCCGTCGGGGTGGCGTCCCACTGCACCGGCGTCCGGGCATTGTCCCGGCTCTTGGCCGACAGCGAGTGCAGGATGGCGGCCTCATCCATCCCTAGCGTCAGCGCGTCGGCGTGATAGTTCACCGACTCAATGTCGCGATAGTCCTCGATCGAGGTGAAGTAGTTGTTCGTCATGCCAATTTCCTCGCCCTGATAGACGTACGGCGTGCCCTTGAGCATGTGTAACACGGTGCCGAGCGTCTTGGCCGAGTTGGCTCGGTGCTCAGCTGAGTCATCGCCGAATCGGGACACGACCCGCGGTTGGTCATGGTTGTTCCAGTAGAGCGAGTTCCAGCCGACCTCGGCCAGACCGGTCTGCCATTCGGTCAGGTTGGCCTTGAGCTCCGAAAGCGGCAGGTCCGCCAGGTCCCATTTGCCCTTGTCTGCCTGCTGATCGAGCCTCATGTGCTCAAAGGTGAAGACCATGGTGAGCTCGCGGCGGGCCGGATCGGTGTAGACCCGAGCCTGGTCGACGGTGCAGCCAGGCATCTCACCGACGGTGAGCAGGTTCTTGCCTACCAGAACCTCTCGGTACATCTCGATCAGAAACTCATCCAACCGGCGACCACCGGCCACAGCAGCGAAGCTCGGTGAGTACGCGCGACCGGGAATTTCCGCCCCGTCCTCCAGCATCGGGGGCTTGGAGATCAGGTTGATCACGTCCATTCGGAAGCCGTCGACGCCGCGGTCCACCCACCAGTTCATCATCTGGTAGATCGCCTCGCGGACTTCGCGGTTCTCCCAGTTGAGGTCGGGTTGCTTGCGGCTGAACAGGTGCAGATAATACTCATCGCTCTGTACGTCGAACTCCCAGGCCGAACCGGAGAAGGCAGCCTCCCAGTTGGTCGGCTCGGCTCCGTCGGAGCCGGGCTCTGTCCCCTCTCGAGCCGGCCGCCACCAATACCAGTCGCGCTTGGCTGACAACGGATCTCGGGATTCGATGAACCACGGGTGCTCGTCGGAGGTGTGGTTGACGACCAGGTCCATCATCAGCTTCATCCCGCGCTCATGCAGAGCGGCGATCAGCACGTCCAGGTCCGCCAGCGTCCCAAAGCTGGGATCAATGTCTTGGTAGTCGCTGATGTCATAGCCGTTGTCGTCCTGCGGCGAGGCATACACCGGGGACAGCCAGACCACATCGACGCCGAGCTGGTGCAGGTAGTCGAGTCTGGAGGTGATGCCGGGGATGTCGCCGATGCCGTCGCCGTTGCTGTCTTGGAACGAGCGCGGATAGACCTGATAGACGACAGCGGTCTCCCACCAGCCCTCGGGCCGGTCGATGGTCACTACGTCAGTCGTGCTGCCGGTTTGCTGAGACGTCATGGCCCGATGATTCCACCGGCGCCCCCATCTCTACCGGCCCCATCTCTACCGGCCCCATCTTTTTCTACCGGCCCCATCTCTACAGGCAGCCCAAGCTGGCTGGCCAGCGTTCGGCATTCGACCGTCACGTTGTCAATGGCTGCCCGTTCCAGCTTGCGACCACCGGCGGTACGGAAGATGCCGGCATCCAACAGGGCTGACAAAACCTCCAGCCGCCGCTGGGCAAACTCCTGGTCACTGACTCCGGCGTACTCAGCCCGGATGGCGGTGCGATACCAGTCATAGTCGGACGCCGATCCCGCCAGTACACCTAGGTCGGCATCACACAGCAGCTCGCCGTTCGCGTCGTGCGGTCCCGGTTTGTGCGACGTGGTCAGCCGGATCAGCCGGGCGACCTCGTTCAGATCCTCGGTCTCCAACCCGACCCGGCCGAGCTCGCGGATCGCCAGCCGAGCGGAGGCCTCCTCATTGCTAACCTGACGCGGTGGAATGTCGTAGACCGCATCGTGATACCAAGCGGCCAATCGGACCAGCAACAGGTCATGATCATCGCCGGCCAGCTCTTCGACCCGCCGCAGCACCTCCGCCAGATGTCGTCGACCATGATAGCGTCGCTGTGGTTCTGTATAGCGGGCGATCAGCCCATCGCCGAGTTCTTCCTGCCCTGGCAGGCATCGCTGCCAATCGTTGCGTAGTTCGGTGGTCAGTTCACCGGGGATGTCAGCGGCCATGGTCATGGTGTCCTTTATGGTGGTTGATCAGATAGCGCGCCGGGATCGGCGCCGTACGGGTCCTGTCCCAGGGTCGCTGCCAACCACCGAGATCAAGGACAGCATCGACCAGATGGGCGGTCAGCCCCCAGATGAGCAGACCGTGAACCTGGAAGGCCGGCCCGGAATAGCCGCTTGGATGACGAACCGTCACCCGGATGTCGGGGTTGACCAGCTCGTCCACCGCGATCCGATGCACCGAAGCCACCTCATCGGGATCTGCTGCTGTCACCGCACTCGGCTGGCGCCACCAACTCAGCACCGCAGTGACATCAAAGCCACTCACGGGGACCTGGACCGGCGGCAGGGTCCCGATGATCTCGACACCGGACGGGTCGAGTCCGGTTTCCTCCTCCGCTTCCCGGACCGCGGTTGCAGCAAGATCACTATCTGCGTTCTCCACAGCCCCGCCCGGAAAAGCGATCTGGCCGGCATGCTGGCGCAGGGTGCTGGCACGTTCGATGAACAGCAGGTCAGGCTTGGATTCGGATTCCCCCAACAAGATCAGCACCGCGGCGGCCCGCCCGCCCACTCCGGGTCGTACGGCGACCGCCCGGGATCGTTCCTTGTTGTCGGTCAGTGACTCCTGCAGGGTACGGAGCCAATGCGGAAAATCGGGCCAACCGGAGAACTGGGGCCAGTCCGGAATATCGGCTGGCCGGCGATCACTCACCAGGACACCTGCAGATGCTCCTTGAGCTGGTCACGGATCTCAGCGGCGGATTGGAAGGGGCGGTAGTGGGTGTAGACCACCTGCCCGCGAGCATTGACGAACACCGTCACCGGGATCCCCGGCACCCGAAGATCGGACTTGACCAGCAGGTCCGGATCGGCCAGCTGTGGGTAGGTCCAGCCGGCGAGCTGGGCAAACTCGATGGCCAGCTCAGGCCGAGGGTCGGAGTAGTTGATGCCGAGCACCATCAGCTTGCCGTGGTGATCGGCCTGGGCCGCGACCTCGGAAAGGAATGGTGCCTCTTGCCGGCACGGGGCACACCACTGCGCCCAAATATTGATCATCATCGGTCTGCCGCGCAGGCCAGCCAGCCGTACCGCCGTGCCACCACCGAGACACGGCAGGGTGACGTCCGGCAGGCCGTTCTTGACCACGGAGACTACTGGGTCCGACGCGGGACAGTCCTTGATCCCCGACGCCTTCTTGCTTGCCGCCACATTCGGCGCTGGCTGCTGGCGCGGCGTAGCGGTGGTGCTCACGCTGGCGCTGGCGCCCGCGGTGGGTGATGCTGGTCCTTCCCCTGCCGGAGCCATCGTGCAGGCCGCCAGCAAGGCGGCGATGATGGCGAAGAGCGCCAAGCCTCGCCGACAACAGCGAGCAACCGAGACCCCCGCCCGGTTCGCTCGGGAGTCATCTGTCATCCGCGCGGCTCCCGGACCAGCTTCTCGGCCTTGACCCGATCGGTTTCACCTTCCCCGTAGGACGGGCACAGCCTGGCCACCGGGCAGGCGCCGCAGGCGGGATTGCGGGCATGACAGCGGCGTCGGCCATGCCAGATGACGCGCTGGCACAACTGGGTCCAGTCCCGCTTTTCAAACAGCTCGCCAATGGCTGCCTCGACCTTGTCGGCGTCGGTCTCCGTGGTCCAGCCGAAGCGGCGAGCCAGTCGGCCAACGTGGGTATCCACAGTGATACCGGGAATGTCGAAGGCGTTGCCGAGCACCACGTTGGCCGTCTTGCGTCCCACTCCGGGCAGCTTCACCAGCTCGGCCAGCGTGGCCGGCACGTCGCCATCATGATCATGCGTCAGCGCCTGACCCAGCTTGATCAGCGAATCGGTCTTGGCCCGGAAGAACCCCGTCGGCTTGATCAGTTGTTCCAGTTCCGTACGATTGGCTCCGGCATAACCTGCCGCGTCCGGGTATCGAGCAAAGAGGATCGGGGTGACCAGGTTGACGCGCTTGTCGGTGGACTGAGCGGACAGGATGGTGGCGACCAGCAGTTCAAGGGGGGTACCGAAATCCAGCTCACAGTGCGCATCAGGGTAGGTCGCAGCCAACGTACGATTGATGGCGCGGGCCCGCCGTACCAGCGCGGTTCTGCTGGCTTGGTCAACCTCGGGCCCTGTCGGTGGCTCCGCACCCCGCACACTTGTCCCCTTCATTCGCCCTCCACGTTCATTCGCCCCCCACGTTCATTCGCCTGCCATACCACCCAGCCTACGTGTCAGGGTGCCGGCAGATCACCGCACATTGAACTCCTCCCCGCGCTTTCAGCCGGAACTGTGCGATGAACGGTAGCCTGACCAGAGGGAGAGAAATTCCAGGAGGCGTAGTGGACCCGGACGTGTTGAAGCAGGCCCCGCTGTTTCAGGGCCTTGACGACGAGGCTGCCGCTGCGCTGTCGGCCGCCATGACGACGATCCGGCTGGACAAAGGGGCTGTGCTCTTCCGTGAGGGAGACACCGGCGCCCGGTTGTATGTCGTCCTCAGCGGCAAGATCAAGCTAGGCCGCAGCGGCTCGGCCGGCCGGGAGAATCTGCTTGCTGTGCTCGGCCCGGGGCAGATGTTCGGCGAGCTCTCGATCTTCGACCCCGGTCCCCGGTCGACCACCGCTACAGCGGTGACCCGGTGTGAGATGCGCTCGCTGGATCAACCCGAGCTCTTCCGCTGGCTGACCGGGCGGCCGGAGGTGGCCCGCGGCATGCTGGCCCAGCTGGCTGGCCGGCTGCGCCGGGCCAATGATGTGGCCGCCGACCTGGTCTTCTCCGACGTACCGGGACGGGTCGCCAAGGCTTTGCTGGAGCTGGCCTCCCGGTTCGGTGACACCAGAGACGACGGTGTCCACGTCAACCACGACCTGACCCAGGAGGAGCTGGCTCAGCTGGTCGGCGCATCCCGGGAGACCGTCAACAAGGCACTCGCCGACTTCGCCGCCCGTGGCTGGATTCGCCTTGAGCCCCGTTCGGTCACCCTGATCGACGTCGATCGCGTCAAGCACCGCGCTCGCTAGCACGCGCCAACGAGCTGGCGTGGCCGGAACTAGTTTCGGCGTTGTTGCTCGCGGATGCCCCCGACTGCGTCGGTCAGGGATGCCCCCGACTGCGTCGGTCAGGGATGCCCGCGACTGCGTCGGTCAGGAATGTAGCGTGCCCAAGGTGACCTGGGCGGTGTGCTCGCTGCCGTCCCGCAGATAGTTGATCGTGACCTGCGACCCGGGGGCGTAGAAGCGGGTGACGGCTATCAGTCCGTCGCCCTGGGTGACGTTGAAGTCGTTGACCCGGGTGATTGAGTCCCCCGCCTTCAGCCCGGCCTGGTCCGCCGCGCCACCTGCTGTCACGCTGTGCAGGGTCACGCCCGGTGCCGCGCCTTCGGTCGCATCACCGTTGCTGACGGTGACGCCGAGCGCTGCCTCCTCGGTCTGGCCGGTGGCGATCAGATCTGCGGCGACCCGGGAGGCGACGTCGGACGGGATGGAGAAGCCGATTCCGATGTTGCCCTCCGAGCCCGAGCCCGAGCCGGTGCTGGCGATGGCGGAGTTGATGCCGATCACCGAACCGTTCAGGTCAACCAGTGGCCCGCCTGAGTTGCCCGGGTTGATCGCCGCATCGGTTTGTACGGCCAGGTAGACGGCGTTGTCGTGCAAGCCGGACCGTACCGGCCGCGCCGTGTTGGAGACCACCCCGCTGGTCACGGTCTCGCTCAGGCCGAGCGGGGCGCCGACCGCCACTACTGCCTGGCCGATCTTGGTCGAACTGGACTTGGCGAAGGTGGCGGGTTTCAGGCCGGACACCTTGACCTTGGCCGAGTCGCCGATCTTGATCACCGCCAGATCATTGGCGGTGGACTGGCCGACCAAGGTGGCGCTCGCCGTCCGGCCATCAGCCAGGGTCACGGTGATCTGGCCACCCTGGGCGGCTGCCGCAATGACGTGCTGGTTGGTCAGGATGTGACCGGACGTGTCAACGATGATGCCGGTACCGATGTCGCCAGACTGTCCGTTCTGGACGGCGATCGTGACCACCGACGGGTCGATCTTCGCGGCCGCGGCGGCTACCGTGCCATTCAGCTGGGTGCTCTGCTTGGCCGGCACGGTGGTCACACTGATCGGTGCGGCTCCAGTGGTGCCCGGACCGAGGTAGGCATAAGACCCGATGCCGGCACCGGCTCCGACCACGGCGGCCAGGGCCGCTGCCGCGATCAGGGTCCCACTGCGGCGCCTGCGGGGACGCGCGATAGGTGGCTGGGCAGTGGATGGCTGTGCGGTGAATGGCTGGGACAGCGGGGGCTGCTGTCCTTCTCCCATCCCGGCGTTGCCTGAATCCTGCGGAAAGCCCTGCTGGTGCGGGGCGAAGTCGGGACGCCCCTGCCAGGCGGTTGTGTCCTGGACGTTACCGTCATGGTTAAAGTCGCGGTCCTGGTCAAAGGGCGGTGTGTTTGGTCGGGAGTCGTTGTTGTCCATACCCACCACGATGGGCCCCACACCTGTGCGTTTCCTGTGAACGGTCTTTGAACACCCTACGACTGTCGGACCACCGGAAGTCCCTAACGATCCGGCAACTGTCCAGCGCCAGTGATCCGCGGGATCAAGCTTTGATGGCGACCACCAGGACATCACTGGCAGATTGCTTGGCGTAGCTCTTCGACGTGGGAGTACTCTGCACAAGAATCTCATAGTTGATCATCAAGGTGAGTTGGGTGGCGCCGGCCGCCAACCGCGGAACTGTGAGCACCTGGCGGTAGGCGTACGGCGAGGTAATCAGAAAACCCGGCGTGATGGTGGCGGCATCAACGATACATCGCCCGCCTTAACCGTGCGTTCGACCGACCCGGGGGAAAGATCATCCTTGTCCGGCGTAGCGGATACGGACCTGCTGGGTGCCCGGCTCACTGACGCAGCAGAGCGGCCCGGCTCTGGTGTGCTCCACGGAGCCTGACTGCACCCCTCGACGCTGAACAGAACCACGATGACCAAGGCCGGCAGAGCAGAGTGTGGCTGCCGGCATCTCTCTCCTCATTCCGTTCGCCTCCACCCAGAAATGGCGGATCAGGATAGAACTTGAGCAAATCCTAAGGTGAACTCAAGCAGGTGCCTACCTGGTCTAGAGGTTCATCCGACAGTTTGGCTCCTGTACCGGTCAGTCGGTCGCATGAGGAGGATCTATGTCGGGGGACGGATCCGAATCGGGGCCTGGCCCTCCCGTTGGAGATGGTCGCGGTCGCGATGGATCGTCGGATTCGATGACAATGTCGTCGGATCCGACGATTCCGCCTGCCCGCCAGCCCGAAGACAGTATCGGCCAGCACAGGGTCCTGCCGCCCAGCGATGCCGCCATCGCCCAGCAGTTCTGCCGCGACTACCTGGCCCTGCTGTCCGAGCGTACGGAGCGAATTTGCCGGCATGTCACGCAGCGTCATGTCGAGGACGCCCTCATTGCGCTGCGGAGCCTGGAAACCTCCAGCCAGATGGTCGGTGCTCTTGCCCTGGTTGCGGCGGCTCAGTCGCTGCGGATCGCGATCGAGGAGCACCGGGATAACGAGATCGATCCGCTCCTGGCGGCCGTACTCACTGCCGTGGCAGTGACCAGGAAGATGCAGTAGCCGAACCCGGCCACAACTGCGTGGACCCTTGAGCATTGCTCTGACCCGGGTCGTCCTGCACAAGACGTGACACCGTCCCCCCCTCGGGCGGTGGTGATAGCGTCTGATCATGTTGGCCCCCCCGGCGAGAGACCTGCTGAGCATCTCCAGTTCGCCGACAGCCCAGGAGCGCCGTTTTCGCTGGAGCCTGCTGACCGCGGCGATCGCCGTGGCCGTTGTCGCCATGTTGCTGGCTAGCGGCCTGCCGCTGAGGGCCCGGCAGCTAGTCACCGATTTTTCCTTGGTCATCGGCGGATTGACAGCAGCGTTGAGCTGCGGTCGTCGATCGATGCAGTCCTCAGGCCGTCGGCGGCGCGCCTGGGTCTTCTCCGCCCTCGCCATGGCCGTGGCTGCACTCGGTAACCTGTGGGTGCTGGCTGTCGACCTATCCCCGCTTTCATCGTCCGCGAGCTCGATGTCCTCCCCGGCATTCGCGGTGGCGCTGTTGCTGGGTATTATTGGTATGCTCGCTTTCCCCTCCAGCCGGGGTCGTGGCAGCGAGCTCCCGCGGATGATCCTCGATGGCGTCGTCGTTGGCGGCTCGGCATTGTTCATCGCCAGTGTCACGATTTTCCCCCAGTTGCTCCAGTCTGCCGGGGGACCGGTGATGGACCGGGTCATTACACTGATGTTACCGACCGTGGACGTGCTATTGGCGACCCTGGCAGCCCTGCTGTTCCTCCGGGGCAGCCAAAGTGATCGGCCCATCCTCGCGCTGGTCACTTCGGGTTTCATCCTCTACGCCTCATCAGACCTCTCCTTTGCCGTACTGACCGCACAGGCTCCGTTCACATTCGGAACGCCCATTGACCTGGGTTGGATCACCGGCTACGTGTTGATTGCCGTGGCCACGCAACATCCCACGGCTGCTGGGACCGAGGATGCCGAGGCACAGCGTGAGCCTTCGGCGGTACCTGTAACAGTGGTGATGTTCGGCCTGTTTCTCGCCGCCGCGCTCTTGAGTCTGTTTCGTAGATATACCGGGCAGTTGAATCCCGCGGCAGTGGCCGTGTGGGTAGCGGTCCTGCTGTCGGTGGCGTCCCGCCAGGTCCTGCTGATTAGAGATAACGAGCGGCTGCGGCGAGGACTCGAACGTCGGGTCGACCAGCGCACCAAAGAGCTCCGGAAAGCGACGCACCGAAATGAGTTGCTGCTGAGTTCGGTCGGTGACGGCAT
>JBBSQO010000011.1:0-13183 GCA_038244025.1 Propionibacteriales bacterium | reverse complement strand
CCCGAGTCTGCCACAGCGCTGGCCGGCACCGGCCAGGCCAGATAGTCTGTGTCCCATTACCGTTCGCGGCTAGGGTGTCCTGCATGAGTGAGTCCGGGCCGCCAAGCCGTAGTGGGCAGGTCGCTGATCCGCCCGGCCCAGATCAGTATGCTCAAGATCAAAATGCCCAAGATCAAAAGGCTGAGTCGCTGAAGACCGGGCCCGGTGCCGCCGAGGAGCTGCCCACCCCGTCCGTCCATCCGCTGATCCAGCCGGATCCGAAGGCCGCTGCCTTCTTTGATGTCGACAACACCGTGGTGCAGGGCACGTCGCTCTTCCAACTGGCAAAGGGGCTTTACAAGAGAGACTTCTTCCCGTTCCGGTTAATCGTCCGCGGCCTGTGGCTGCAGGCCTACTTCCAGCTGGTGGGCAAGGAAAACCCTGCGCACATCACCGAGGCAAGGATTGCGACGCTCGCCTTCATCAAGGGACACACCGTACGGGAGCTGCAGGAAGCCGGAGACGAGATCTATGAGGAGTCCATTGCCAGCCGGGTCTGGCCCGGCACCCGCGCTATTGCCCAAACCCATCTCGATGTTGGCCAGCAGGTTTGGCTGGTCACCGCTGCCCCGCTGGAGGTAGCGACCATTATTGCCCAGAAGCTGGGGCTGAGCGGGGCGCTGGGGACCGAGGCGGAGCACCAGCACGGCGTCTATACCGGTCAGCTGAAGGGTGAGTTGCTGCATGGTTCCGCCAAGGCGGACGCCGTCCGGGCGCTGGCGACAGAACATGGCCTCAACCTGTCCCGCTGCTTCGCCTACTCCGACTCCTACAACGACCTTCCGATGCTGTCCCTCGTTGGTCATCCCTGCGTCATCAACCCCGACCGCCGGTTGCAGGAGCACGCCCAAGAACATGACTGGCAGATCCGGGACTACCGTTCCGGTCGCCGGGCGGTACGGCTCGGTCTGCTGGGCACCGGAGCCGCCGGGGCAGCCGCCGGCGCCGTCGCCGCCGGGTTCGCCGTCAAGAGGTTCCTGACGCGCTAGCTGCTTCCAGTATGAACGAAAGGGTCCGTAACGAGGTGAACATGACAAGGAATTTCCTTGGGGTCCAGGTGCACGAGTTCGCCGTCGCGCAACTGGACCGGATTGCTCGCGCAACCTGATATGCCCGCAGTCCCCTTCGGTAATAATAACGAAACCGACGCCTTAGCGACCCGGCTGCACCGCTGGGCCACGTCGACCGAAGGACGGGTCATTGTCGGAGTTACCGGCACTCCAGGAGCTGGCAAGACGACGTTGGTTAAATCGCTGCTCAGCAACCTGTACCGGCTGGATCCAGACTCGGGCCGTTGGGCCACCCAGGTCCCGATGGACGGGTTTCACCTCGCCGATGTGGCGCTGGACGAGCTGGGGCTCCGGGATCGCAAGGGAGCACCGGAAACGTTCGATGTGGACGGTTACATCAATCTTCTTTCCCGCATTCGAACCGACGACAAGCACGTCATCTACGCGCCGGCGTTCGAGCGCACCATCGAACAACCGATAGCAGCGAGCATCGCCATTACCCCGATGACCCGGCTTGTTCTCACTGAGGGGAACTATCTTCTGCACACAGGCGCATGGGCGAGGGTCAGCCCCTTACTCAATGAAGTCTGGTATTGCGAGGTGGCCCCCAATGTGCGCCGGGAGCGGCTGGTTTCGCGGCACGTCCAGTTCGGTAAATCCGAGGCTGCTGCTCGTTCCTGGGTCGATGAAGTCGATGAGCCGAATGCACAAGTGATCACGAACACTCGTGATCAAGCCGATCTGATCATCGTTAGCGGCTCGCACCCATCAGTCTGGGCACCTCAGACAACCAGCAGCACCACGACACACAGATGGAAACAATGATGTCCGCCAAGAGGTGTACGAAAGCTTGTCCGCGGCCTGGACGGCATTGTCCCGTCAGCTCATCGGGCCGGCGGCATCCCACCGGCCTTGCTCAGCGTTGGCGACCTGGTGCTGGAAGAAGGCCCCGTTTCCGTTCAGAAGAAAGCACTGCGGCGCTGCACCAGCAATGCGTACAGGGAATGCTGGATGGTCTCCCGGACCTGGTCGGTGACATCGAAGACGACCATCGGGTCGTCGGCCGCACCGGGCGGCAACTCGTCGGTGGTGATGGCTTCGCCGAACTCAATGATCCATTTCGAGGGGAGCGGGATCATGCCGAGCACACCCAGCCACGGGAACAACGGGGTAATCGGGAAGTAGGGGAACCCCATGGCCCGGGCCAGCGCCGGGGCGGTGGCCAGCAGGGGGTAGATCTCCTCGGAGCCGACGATTGAGATCGGGATGATCGGCACCTGCGCCCGGACGGCAGCGGAGACGAAACCGCCGCGACCGAACCGCTGCAGCTTGTAGCGCTCGGAGTATGGCTTGCCGAGGCCCTTGAACCCCTCCGGGAAGACAGCAACCAGCTGGTCGGACCCAAGGAGTCGCTCGGTATCTTCCTGGCAGGCCAGCGTGGTACCCGTCTTGCGCGCCAGATCATGCGAATACGGAGTCCTGAAGATCAGGTCGGCTCCGAGCATTCGGACGTGGCGGCCGATCTCATCGTGGATCACCGAGTGCAGCACCATGCCGTCCAGCGGTAACGTGCCGGCATGGTTCGAGACGAGCAACGCCGAACCGCTGTCCGGAATATTTTCGATGCCCTGGATCTCCACCCTGAACCAGTCCCGTACCAGCGGTCGCAGCAACGGCAGGAAGACGCGCTCGGTGAACTCGGGGTCGAAGCCAAACTCATCTACGGCATAGTTGCCGGCCAGCCGGGAGCGGATGAAAGCCACCACGTCATCGAGCGAACCGGGCCAGTCCACGCCGAGCCGTTCGGCAGCTCCGGCGATGCCCCGCACCGGATCCCGGGCAAACTCGCGGATCACACCAGGCGGCACGTTGCGTACCGTCTGCACAGCGGTGCCGAGAATGCCGGCGAGCTCGGTGATCACGGCACCTAGATCGAATGGCGTCTGTGGACCATCGGTACGGAATTGGCCCGCCGGATTGCCAGTGTGCCCGTCACCGGACCCGTTCGGCCCCGAATCATTTAGGGCCGAATCATTTAGGGCCGAATCATCTAGGGGCTGATCGGGGTCAGCCATGCCGGCCGCCTTGACCGCTGCTGGGACGATCCCCAGCAGGCAGCAGCCGGGCCAGTAAGTCCAGAGCGCTGTCAATCCGCTCCTCGGACAGCACACCGGGGCGGGACAGCGCAACGAACTCTGCCAACGCCTGCCGGGAGGAGTAACGCGGCTCAAAGCCGGTTGCCTCGGTGAACCTGGTGGCGTCCATGCTCCGACCATAGGTCAGGGCGTCGATCTGGTCGGCCGAGAAGTCGATCATCCGTGCCTGACGAAGCAGACTAGCCATCGTCGGCGCCAACAGTCGCGGGATGCCGATCGACGGGCGGCCCATCATCCGGAGCGCCTGGGATAGCGTGACAATGTCGCTGGCAGCCACATTGAACGTGCCGGGCACATCCTGGCGGGTGACGGTCAGCAGCGCCTGCACGGCATCAGCCGGGTGCAGAAACTGCAAGCGGGCATCAAATCCCATCACCCGCGGCACCACCGGCAGTGACAAGTAGTTGGTGACGTGGCTGTCGACGCCAGCACCCATCAGACTGGCCAGCCTCAGCGTGGTCACCACGACATCCGGCCGACGACGGGCCAGCCCGCGAACATAGGACTCGATTTCCACCGAGTCCCTGCCGAAGCCGGTACGCGGTTGCAGCCGCGGGGACATCTCCTCAGTGAAACGGGCCGGGTCGCGTGGCGACGCTCCATAGACGCTCACCGAGCTCTGCACCACCAGCGAGCGAACCGAGGTGGCCCGCTGGCAGGCGGCCAGCAGCTGCATGGTGCCGATGACGTTGATTTCCTTCATCGTCGACCGGCCACCGGCCGACCCGGGCCCGGCCACCATCGCCATGTGAACGACGGTGTCAACGCTTCGGTTGTCGATCATCTTGGAGATGGCCGGGCTGCGGATATCAGCGCGGACGAAGACCCCCTCGCCTAGATCATGACGAGGGGGTATGACATCGACGGCGATGACCTCGAGGCCATCCTCGGCAGAAAGCGCCCGGGCGAATCTGGCACCCAGATCCCGTGAGACCCCGGTGACGAGGACTACACGCGACATGGATGCCTCCAACTACCGGATGCTGGACTGCCAGACTGAACTGCTGCAGCCGATGAACGACTGGTGCAGGATGTGACTACTTGCCCGCGCGGCGGCGTTGAATCCGCGTGCGCTTCAGCAACTTGCGGTGCTTCTTCTTTGCCATCCGCTTACGGCGCTTCTTGATGACCGAACCCACTCTTGCGACCTCTCGGAAATTCCGGGCGAACAGGCCCGGGACATGTACGTGCTCTGAAAGTTGCGCCCGGCGTTTCAGACCGGACAAGAATCGAATGCTACCGGTCCGTGGACGTCCGGCGCGAATCTGCGATGAGTCCCCGCGCCAAGGTCTGACTCTGAGAACTTGGCGTCAGTCCGCGAGCGACCGACCATTCCCGACTGACCTGGAGATTGCCGACGCGACTGGTGTCAACTTTCCAGAGTCCGATAATGGCTGGTCCGCTGGCTAGCCGGTCTCGAAGAACGAGTCCCGCAGATAGGTGTTCACCGCCTGCTCCGAAACCCGGAAACTTCGTCCGAACCGGACCGCCTCCAGCTCGCCGGCATGAATCAACCGGTACACCGACATCTTGGACACGCGCATCAGCGTTGCGACCTCGGCAACGGTCAGGAACTTCATACCGGACAGGCCGCCCTGGTCACCAGTGGGCTGGTCACCAGTCGGTGTGATGTCGCCTGGCTTGGAATCAGTCATGGCTCGCACTTTCTGCACCCGTCACCGGCTGGCTTCCCCCCAGACGTGCGCAGGTACTGCTGTGAGAGTAGTGGCAAATGGGACGAATGGGAAAGAAACCGAAGAAATCCCCACTACATCGGCGTGTCACGCTGGACATCGGCTTCCACGCGCGTCAAAAGGCGGGATCCAGGCCCAAATCCGGGTATACCGCCTTGCGGGTGGCGATGATGGCTTGATCCAGTCTGCTGGCCGGGTCGTAGCCACGCTCGACCGGCAGATAACTCGCGTCGGCACCGTCCCCCATGGACGTCGGCGCCCCCTCACCGAGTAGCTCCCGCCAGGACTCGGGGATGGCCGTGGCGGGGTCCAGCGGCTCACCGCTGACCACGGCCAGCAGATGGGTCCAGGTCCGCGGGACGACGTTCTTGATCGAGTAACCACCGCCACCGGCGGATATCCAGCGGCCCTCGCACAGCTCCTCGGCCAGCCCGGCCAGCGCCAGGGTGGAGGCGCGCTGACCCTCCACACTGAGCTCGAGATCGGCAAGTGGATCGGCGCGGTGGGAGTCGCAGCCGTGCTGGCTGACCAAGATCTGCGGACCGAAGGCGCGCAAGGCCTCCGGTACGGTCGCGTGGAAGGCACGCAGCCACCCGGCGTCGGCGGTGCCGGGCGGCAAGGCCACATTGATGGCAGATCCCGCCGCACCTTCCCCGCCGGTCTCGGTGGGAAAACCGGTGCCAGGGAAAAGCACCGCGGGCGTCTCATGCAGGCTGATGGTCAGCACCCTGGGGTCGTGGTAGAAGATCGCCTGGACGCCATCGCCGTGGTGGGCGTCGACATCCACGTACGCAATCCGTTGACAGCCGTGGTCCAGCAGCCAGCCAATCGCCGCGGCCAGATCGTTGTAGACGCAGAACCCGCTGGTGGCCGCCGGCATGGCGTGGTGCATCCCGCCGGAGATATTGCAGGCCCGCTTGACCTCGCCCGACCAGACGCTGCGGGCCGCCTCCACACTGGCCGCCACCACCTGGCCGGCAATCTCGTGCATGTCCGGCACCAGCGGGTTGTCAGCGGTGCCGATGCCATAGACGGGGTTGACCCGCTCGGACTGGACGGCGCGAATGTAGACATCCTCATGCACCCGACGAATCTGGGCCAGCTCAACTTCGCCACCCGGCACCACCTCCAGCCGGTCGAGCACTCCGAGCGCCTTGGCCAGTGCCACCGTATTGGTGATCCTCCCCGGTGCCATCGGATGCTCAACGCCGAAGTCGTACCGGGTCAACCCTTCAGAGAAGACGAGTCGGCCGCGGCTCACCAGCGGTCACCGCGCTCTGAGCCACCACCGGGCTGGCTGTCCCGACGGGCGGCCTCGGCGAGATCCCGGCTCCGGTCCCGAGCGGCTTCCATCGCACCGATGAAGGCGGCCCGTACCCTATGATCCTCCAGCTGCCGGATAGCCGCCGCCGTGGTCCCGCCCGGCGAAGTCACCCGTTCTCGCAGCACGGTCGGGTGCTCCCCGGTCTCCCGGAGCAGCTTGGCCGAGCCGAGCATCGTCTGGACCACCAGCTCGGTGGCGGTGTCGCGAGGCAGGCCGAGATGCACCCCGGCCTCGATCATCGCCTCCACCACAAAGAAAAGATAGGCCGGCCCAGATCCGGAGATAGCCGTCACCGCATCCTGGTAGCGCTCCGGCACCGTCAACACCCGGCCGGTGGCGGACAGGATCCGGGTGACGCGATCCAGATGCTCGGCAGTGGCATGGCTGCCGGGTGAGATGGTGGCCATCCCCTCATCCACCTGAGCCGGCGTGTTCGGCATCACCCGGACCACCGCGGCTCCGGCAACCAGCTTGCCCTCAATCTGGGCCGTGGCGATTCCGGCACACAGGGAGACCACCAGGGCATCGGTACGGAGGGCTGAGCTGATCTCGTCGAGCAGGTCGTTCATGTCCTGCGGTTTGACGATCAGCAGGACGGTATCGGCCTCGCTCACCGCCTCAACATTGGACAACATCCGGATGCCGTACGTCTCGGCCAGCTCAACCTGACGCTCTTCTCGGCGGTCGGTCGCAACGATCCGCCCGACATCCCAGCCGGCCCGCAACAACCCGGAGAGCACCGTCTCCCCCATCACACCGGCACCGAGAACCGCGAGCATGCCCCGGTCGGCCACGTCGTCGTGCCCGAGTTCCTTGTTCACGGGGCGACGCTCATTCCTGCCTGGCTGGCGACAAGTTCAGCAATCTGGACCGCATTGAGCGCGGCCCCCTTGCGGAGGTTGTCGCTGCTGATGAACAACACCAGCCCGCGGCCCTGCGGTGCGGACTGGTCGGCCCGGATCCTGCCTACATAGCTGGGGTCCTGGCCGGCCGCATCAAGCGGGGTGGGCACGTCCATCAGCGCCACCCCGGGCGCTTCGCTGAGAATCTCGGTGGCCCGCTCCGGTGACAAGTCCGTAGCGAACTCGGCATGGATGGCCAGCGAGTGGCCGGTGAAAACGGGGACCCGGACGCAGGTGCCGGCCACCAGCAGCCCCGGGGTGTGCAGGATCTTCCGGGCCTCGTTGCGAAGCTTCTGCTCCTCATCGGTCTCGGCAGACCCGTCGTCGACCATGGCACCAGCCAGCGGCAGCACGTTGTGGGCAATGGACTTGGCATATTTCACCGGGGCCGGAAACTCGACTGCATGACCGTCAAAGGCCAGCTCCTTGGCACGGTCCCCGACCGAGTAAAGCTGGTCGGCCAGCTCAGCGATCCCCGCACCGCCGGAGCCGGACACGGCCTGATAGGTGGCGACCTGCAACCGCAGCAGCCGGGCGGCCCAGTGCAGCGGGGCCAGTACCGGCATCGCGGCCATGGTGGTGCAGTTGGGGTTGGCAATGATCCCCTTGGGCGGGTTGAGTGCATCCTCGGGGTTCACCTCGGCGACAACCAGCGGGACATCCGCATCCATCCGCCAGGCCGACGAGTTGTCGATCACGATTGCGCCGGTAGCAGCGACCCGGGGCGCGGTGGCCAGGGAAGCGGCCTTGCCATTGGAGAAGAGGGCCAGCTCCAGGCCTTCGAAGTCGGCAGTGTCGGTGTCCTCCACCACCACCTCACCGCCCTGCCAGGGCACTGCCCTGCCGGCCGAACGTGCTGAGGCGAAGAAGCGGATGTCGGTGACGGGGAAGTTTCGCTCCGCCAACAGGGTCCGCATCACGCCGCCCACCTGACCAGTGGCTCCAAAGACACCTACGCGCATAAGGTCAGCCTACGGCCCACGTCGCCGGCAGACTGCATGGAACCCGAGAAACTGCCACCAGATCCCGCTCAGCTGCCCAGCTAAGGCATCACGGTCGCTGGCGCGCGGAACTGGTGGCAGTTTCGCGGGTTGACGGCAGAATGACCAGGTGAGCACTACAACCGAGACGACCACCGGGCAGGCACAACCCCGCTTCGGGATGGAAATTCTGATCGTGCTGGGCCTCTCGCTGGGCCAGTCCGCGGTCTACTCGCTGCTCCGGATCATCGACCGGCTGACCCGGCCGCAGCCGCTCGGCCAGCAGACCACCACCATGAACCCGTCGGTGATCCCAGACCGCCCCTGGCTCGACCTCAGCTATCAGCTGGTGAACATCGCCTTCCCGCTGGTACCAGTGGTGCTGGCGCTCTACCTGCTCTACCTGAGCCAGCACCGCTCCGGGCGGGTGATTGGCTTCGATCTGCAGCGCCCCGTCTTCGACCTGTGGTTCGGCATCGTCATTGCCGCCGGCATCGGGATTCCCGGGCTGGGGCTCTATCTCGGCGCCCGCGCGCTCGGCCTGAACACCCAGGTCCAGGCTGCCGCGCTGGCTGACAACTGGTGGACGATCCCGGTCCTGGTGCTGGCAGCGGCCGAAAACGCCATCCTGGAAGAGGTGATCATGATCGGCTTCCTGTTCACCCGGTTCCGTCAACTGTCCTGGCCAATCCCTGCCCTCCTGATTGCCAGCGCCGTAATCCGTGGCTCCTACCACCTGTACCAGGGGTTCGGCGGCTTCGCCGGCAACCTGATCATGGGACTGATCTTCGGTCTGATCTACCTGCGCTGGAAGCGGGTTGGGCCGCTGGTCGTCGCGCATACCCTGCTCGACATCGCCGCCTTCGTCGGCTACACCCTGCTCGCACCCCACGTCAGCTGGCTCTGAGGCGGGATCAGTTCTTGGTCACCAGGCTGCGGGCAAAGAAGGCGAGGTTGGCGGGGCGTTCGGCCAACCGACGGACGAGGTAGCCGTACCAGTCGGTGCCGTACGGGGTATAGACCCGCACCGTGTGACCACGGTTGGCCAGCCGTTGCTGCTCGGTGGGACGGATCCCGTACAACATCTGGAACTCATAGGAGTCGAGCGCGCGCTTGTTACGATGAGCCAGGTCTTGGGCGATGGCGATCAGCCGCGGGTCGTGCGTGGCCACCATCGGGTAGCCATCGCCGGCCATCAGGATCTTGAGACAGCGGACGTAGGCCTTGTCCACCTCCGCCTTATCCTGGAAGGCCACGCTCTCGGGCTGCTTGTAGGCCCCCTTGCACAGCCGGACCCGCGAGCCGGACCCGACCAGGCCGTGCAGGTCGGACTCGCTGCGATGGAGATAGGCCTGGATGACGGCGCCAATGTCACCGAAGTCCTGCCGGAGCTCGGCCAGGATCGACAGCGTGTCATCGGTGGTGGTGTGGTCCTCCATATCGAGGGTGACCGTGGTGCCGGCGTTCGTTGCCGCGACACACACCATCCGAGCGTTGTCGAGGGCGATCTGCCGGCCTTTGCTGCCCAGGCCCATGCCGAGCGCGGTGACCTTGATCGACACCTCAGCCGAGCCGGTCAACCGCGAATCGCCCAGCCTGGATAAGAGATCGAGGTAAGCCAGCACCACCCGGTCTGCCTGGGCGGAGTCCGTCGTGTCCTCCCCCAGGTGATCAATGCTGACCGTCAGGCCGGCTCCGATGAGCTGCCGGCTGACCGCAATGACGTCGTCGAACGCCTCGCCGGCCACGTACCGGGCCACGATCCCGCTCGTCACCGGCAGGGTGGTGACCAGCTGCTTGATCTTGTCGCTGCGGGACACTCCGAGCAGGGCACGACGCAACATGGGTTCCTCTATTCAGCCGCAGGTGGATCAGACAGGTCGGACTCTAGCCCGCTACAGCACATCGGTCACACCGCCGGAGTCGACGGCATAGGTGGTCCGTACCGGCGCGGCAAGATGCAACCTGGCGAAGGCCAGCGACTCGGCCAGATCGCCCTCACGCTGCGCCCGGCTGTCCCGCTTACGGGAGTTGATCTCCAGGACCACATGCCCGCCAAAGTCGCGTTCGGCCAGATATTCCAGCAACCTGTCGGCTTGCTGGTCCCCGTGCCCGGGTACCAGATGCTCATCCGTCATCGAGCCGGAACCGTCGGTGAGGTGGACGTGCCGGAGCCGGTCACCCCAGGAGATGGCCAAGTCCAGCGCCTGCTGGCTGGAGGTCGACGCATGTGACAGGTCCAAGGTCAGGTCGGCGTAGTCCAGCTCCGACGGGTCCCAGCCCGGCAGGTAGGCCTTCAGCTCGCCACCCGGAGCCCGCCACGGGTACATGTTCTCCACACAGAAGGTGATGCCGGTCGACTCGGTCAGCCCCTTGATGCCGGCAACGAAACCGCGCGCATAGTCGCGCTGCCACCGAAATGGCGGGTGCACGACGACCACATCGGCATCCAGCCGCTGGGCCGCCGCCGCTGAGCGTTCCAGCTTCTCCCACGGGTCAGAACCCCAGACCCGCTGGCTCACCAGCAGGCAGGGTGCGTGGATTGAAACCACCGGTACGCCGTGATAGTCCCGGAGCTTCTCGACCGCGTCCAGGTCGGCGGCGACCGGGTCGATTCCGACCATTACCTCCACGCCGTCGTAACCAAGCCGGCTGGCCAGCTCGAACGCGCTGGAGGTGGTCTCCGGATAGACCGACGACGTCGACAAGGCCACCCGGGCAGCGGGGACCAAGATCTTCGGATGAGCCCCCTTCTGATGGGCAATTGTTTCTGGCTGGGGGCCAAAGGTTTCCGGCACAGTCACCAGCCTAGCGGCGCCGGCATAAGATCACCCCGCGCGCCAGCGTGGGATTAGTTCGCGCCAACGTAGGATTACCTCGTGCCGGCGTAGCATGACGTCGTGCCAGAGGTTCTCGTGCCCTTCCCCCGTGCCTTCGTCGAGTTTGTCGATCCCGCAGATCCAGATCAGGTTTTCCGTTGCGATCTGACCTGGCTGACCTCGCGCTACCAGTGCATCTTTGGTCAAGGCTGCCCCGGCATCTATGCGGATCGGCCGCACGACGGTTGCTGCACGCTGGGCGCGCACTTCAGCGATGACGATGACGAGAAGCGCGTCGGCAAGGCGGCCCGGCAGCTGAGCAAGGGCCAGTGGCAGTACAAGGCCGATGCTCAGAAGCACGGCTGGGTGGAGCTGGAAGATGCCGACACCGTCGCCGCCGGCGAGGAACGGGCGAGAAAGACCAGGGTGGTCGATGATGCCTGTGTCTTCCTCAATCGCGCAGGTTTCAGTGGTGGCGAGGGTTGTGCCCTGCACTTGCTGGCACTGGATCAGGGACGGGACTTCCTGGAGACCAAACCCGATGTCTGCTGGCAGCTGCCGATTCGACGGCAGTTCCGCAACGTCACCCGTACCGATGACAGCGCCTACACGGAGGTCAGCATTGGAGAGTACGGCAGGGATGGCTGGGGACCCGGCGGGCATGATCTCGACTGGTACTGCACGACGAATACCGAGGCACACAAGGGAAAAGAGCCGGTCTACCTCAACAACCGGCCGGAGCTGGTGGCCTTGATGGGCGAGGCCGGCTATGCGGAGCTGCACCGGATGTGCGAGGAGTTCGACAACCGTCCCGGCAAGGAGTTCCGGCACCCGGCTTCGCCGCCGGCAGCAGGCGCTATCAAAGCCTGACTGTCCGCTGCGACCTGCCCCCCGCCGCAGTCCGGGTGGCGGCTGCAGCAACAATGAGTCGTATGCATGTTGACCATCTCTCCTTCGCGGCAGAACCAGACGGGCTGGCCGGTACCGCGGAGCGTCTGGGCGCACTGCTCGGAGCACGGTTCGTGAACGGGGGCTTCCATCCCCGCTTCGGCACCCGTAACCAGATCTTGCCGTTGCGCGATGGTCGTTACCTTGAAGTCGTCGAGGTGCTGGACCACCCAGCCGCCGACAAGGCCCCGTTCGGCCAGGCGGTCCGGGCGAGATCCGCAATGGGTGGCGGCTGGCTGGGTTGGGTGGTCTCCGTCGACGACCTGGCACCGGTCGAGCAGCGGCTCGCGCGCGAGGCAGTGGACGGCAGTCGTCACCTGCCGACCGGCCAGCAGCTCGAATGGCGCCAAATCGGCGTCAAGGGTCTGCAGAGCGATCCCCAGCTGCCGTTCTTCATCAAGTGGTTGAGCGATTCGTCGCTGCATCCATCGCACGGGGATGCGGTGATCGAGCTGACCAAGCTGGAAATCGCCGGCGATCCGCTGCGGGTCGATGAGTGGTTGGGCGGGGAGGTCGATGCCGTGCTGAAGGGCTTCGAGATCGACTGGATCTCCCCGAACGGGCAGCCCGGCCTGATGGCTGCAACGTTCAGTACCCCGACCGGCGACGTCAGGATTTAGTCCCACCTACGCGGCACTCTTTGCCGGTCAAGAACTTGCGAGCTCGGCAAAGCGGTCAAGGATGTTGCTCCACTCGTTGAACTTGTCGTGGTCACGGGCATTGCCGTCGCTCCAGCCTTCGTGGGAGAAGTGGACCCGGCATCCCCCGTCGTCATCTGGCGTGAAGGTCACGTCAATCTCACTGGGATGTTCCGCCGTCTGCGCCAGCGTTGAGGTGTAGGCCAACCGCTTCCCTGGTTGCCAGACCAGCACCTCACCCCAGTCAATCTCCGTTTCGTCAACGTGATGCTCCACCACGCGGCCGCCCTGGCGTGGCTCGATCGTGACGGCCATGAAGGTGTGCGGGTTGGCGGTGTGCATAGGGTCCCACCACTCCCCGATCCGGCCGGCGTAAGTGTCGAACGCATGCTCAGCGCCGCAGGACAGGGTGTAGTCAACGACGATGGGATCGAGGGTCATGGTCGGGATTCTTCCAGTCATTTACTCCGGCAACAAGGGCACTCCGGCAACAAGGGTCGGCCGGCGGGCTCGTAAGGTTGAAGCCATGGAGCGAGCCATGATCATCGTCCACGGGCAGGTGCACGGAGTCGGCTTCCGCGCCTGGGCCCGGTCCCTTGCCCTCGATCTGGGTCTAGCCGGATCGGTACACAATCTCACCGACGGCACCGTCGAGGTCTGCGCTCAGGGGTCT
>JBBSQO010000010.1:0-13472 GCA_038244025.1 Propionibacteriales bacterium | reverse complement strand
CACCGCGGGCCCGCAAAACCGCGTACAGGCCGGCATTCTCCAAAGACTCCCGGGTGAGGTCGAAGCGGCGGGGAAGATAGTTCGTGAGGATCGCGATGGGCACCCCATCGGCGCTCCGCAGCCGGCGGACCGTGACAAACTCTCCACCCGGTTCCGAGGACAGCAGACTGGCGCGGATCTCTTCATCGATGTCCTCAGAGAACTCCAACAGCCTGGTGGACGGCTTCTTCCCAGTTTTGGTGAGGTCGTCGAGCAGGCTGGTCAGTTTCGTGTCCCGGCTGATCCGCGGGTGCAGCACCAAGGTGCCGACCCCACGCTTGCGGACGACCAGCCCCTTCCTGGTCAGCTCCTGGATCGCCTGCCGTGCGGTCGGCCGGGCCAGCCCCAGCCGGCTGGTCAAGGACAGCTCGTTCTCCAGCCGGTCACCCGGCAGCAGCTGTCCCTCGGAGATCGAGGCCTCGATGGCCTGGGCGAGCTGATGATAGAGCGGCACCGGGCTGGTGCGGTCCAGGATGACATCAACCTCTTTGGGGATGGGACGATCCATGGCGTCACTCTAGACCTCCCCGTCCGCTGGTCCGGGGAACCAAGTTCATATTTTGTCTGTACAAAGTATTGACTGTGGCTTCCTGACCTCCTAGCCTTGTTGATGTACCAGCCGCCTCCGTTTGTCGGAAAACAAGTTCTAGGAGAGCCGTGAGCAAGGATCGCCCGCCAGAAGTCCTCACCTTTGGCCGTAGTGGGGTGGACATCTATCCGCATCAGATTGGTGTCGGACTCGAGGACGTGCAGACCTTTGGCAAGTTCCTGGGCGGCACCACGGCCAATGTGGCGGTAGCCGCAGCACGGCTCGGACGTCGGACAGCCATTATCACCGGCGTCGGTGATGACCCGTTCGGCCGCTTTGTCCGGCGGGCCCTCCGCGATCTTGGTGTCGACGACAGCCAGGTCGTCGTCAACACGGAGTACCCGACCCCGGTCACCTTCTGTGAGATCTTCCCGCCCGACAACTTTCCGCTCTGGTTCTACCGGCGGCCCACCGCCCCCGACCTGCAGGTGCATCCGTTTGACCTCGACCTTGACGTCGTGCGTGGGGCAGACCTGTTCTGGATCTCGGTCACCGGCCTGAGCGAGGAGCCGAGCCGGGCGTCGCATTTCGAGGCACTGGCGGCCCGGAACCGCAAATCCTTCACAGTGTTGGACCTCGACTACCGGCCGATGTTCTGGGCGAGCTCCGTTGCGGCGACCGAACAGGTCCGCAAGGCGCTCGCCCAGGTGACCGTCGCGGTCGGCAACACCGAGGAGTGCGAGGTCGCGGTGGGGGAGACCGACCCGGAGCGGGCCGCTGATGCGCTGCTGGAGGCCGGCGTGGAGCTGGCAGTCGTGAAGCAGGGGCCGAAGGGGGTGCTCGCCAAGACCCGGAATGAGAGGGTCGAGTCGCCGCCGATCCCGGTCGACCCGGTCAACGGGCTCGGTGCCGGTGACAGCTTTGGTGGCTCACTCGCCCATGGGCTGCTGGCCGGCTGGCCGCTGGAGAAGGTGCTGCACCACGCCAATGCGGCCGGTGCCATCGTCGCCTCCCGGCTGGAGTGCTCCACCGCGATGCCGACCGGGGACGAGATTGAGCTGTTGCTGGCCGGCGGCAATCCCAACGCTGGGCGCTCGGAGTCCCGCTCGCACGACAGTGCCGTTCGTGATGGGCCCGTACGTTCGCAGGGCCGTACGACGCAGGCCGCGTCATGACCGGCCTCCTCCAACGGGACAGTGTCCAAGGGGATAGTGCCCAGAGTGACGCTGCCCAGCGGGACACTGCCGAGGGGTTCGCCCGGGATATCGCCGAGATCACCGAGATCCGGTTGCGTGAGCCGCAGCGGATCCGGCAGCTGCTGCGAAACCGCAGGCGCCGCCCACTGGTGCCAGCCGATGGCCGGCTGATGATCGTCGCCTGCGACCATCCGGCACGCGGCGCGCTGGCCGCCACCGGCCGGCCCGATGCCATGGCTGACCGGACCGAGCTGCTGAGCCGGCTGATCACGGCCCTGTCCCGGCCCGGCGTCGATGGGCTGCTGGCCACCGCCGACATCGCCGAGGATCTGTTGCTGCTCGGTGCCTTGGAGGACAAGGTGGTCTTCTCCTCGCTGAACCGGGGCGGGTTGGCCGGCTCCATCTTCGAGCTGGATGACCGGATGACCGCCTACGATGTGCGGGGCACCGTGGAGGCCGGTTTCGAGGGTGCCAAGATGCTGCTGAGGATCGACCTCGACGACCCAGGCACGGTCGCGACCCTGGAGGCTTGCGGCCGGGCGGTCACCGAACTCAACCAGGCTGGGCTGATCGCACTGGTCGAACCCTTCTGGTCCCGGCGGATCGATGGCACGGTGGTCAACGACCTCAGTCCCGAAGCGGTGATCAAGTCCATCCACGTCGCCCAGGGGCTCGGCGCGTCCACTGCGTACACGTGGCTGAAACTGCCGGTGACCGACCAGATGGAACGGGTGCTGGCTGCCACCACCGTGCCGACGCTGCTGCTCGGTGGCGATCCCGACGGAGCGGCGGAGGACACCTATGGCCGATGGCAGGCCGCGCTGGCGCTGCCGACCGTACGCGGTCTGGTGGCTGGACGGAGCCTGCTTTATCCCGCCGACGACGACGTGGCCAACGCGGTCGACATCGCCAGCGGGCTGGTGCACACCAATGGGGAGGAACGGGCATGATAGACGGGAACCAAACGGCTGACCAGCACCAGCTGCACCTGCCGGCCGGAGCCGGTGCCGTGGACGGCTTCGACCTAGCGGTCACCCCGGAGTCGGCCAGCTGGGGGTACTCCAGCCTGCGGGTGCTAACGCTCGACGCCGGTGCCGACCGTCGGATCGACACCGGCGGCGACGAGATCTTCGTGGTGCCGCTGCAGGGATCCGTCGACGTCAGCGTGGGCTCGAAAACGTTCGCTCTGCAGGGGCGAGACAATGTCTTCGCCGGCCCCACCGACATCGCCTACCTCCCGATCGGGTCGACTGCCGTGCTGAGGAGTGCCGCCGGCGGCCGGTTCGCCTTGGCCGGTGCCCGAACCGACCAGCAGCTCCCCTTCCGGTATGGGCCGAAGGCCGAGGTGCCGGTCGAGCTCCGCGGGGCCGGGCAGTGCAGCCGGCAGGTGCGGAACTTCGGCACCGTTGATGCTTTCGAGACGGGCGCGATCATTGCCTGCGAGGTGCTCACCCCGGGCGGGAACTGGTCCAGCTACCCGGCGCACAAACATGATCAGCAGACCGAGACCGAGTCCGAGCTGGAGGAGATCTACTACTTCGAGATCGCATCCGGGCCGAATGGAGAACCGGGCTTCGGCTACCACCGGACCAGCTCTTCGGCGGCCGGTGATATCGACATCCTGGCCGAAGTTCGCGACCGGGACACCGTGCTGGTGCCGTACGGCTGGCACGGGCCTTGTATGGCCGCACCCGGCTTCGACATGTACTACCTGAACGTGATGGCCGGCCCGGCCGACCAGCGCGCCTGGCTGATCTCCGACCATCCCGACCACGCCTGGGTCCGGGACAGCTGGGCCGAGCAGCAGATCGACTCCCGACTGACAGCACCTGAATCATCTGACCAGTCCGCCGCGCAGAAGGAGAGCAACTGATGTCCGAGCAGGTCCGCCTCACGGTCGCGCAGGCTTTGGTGAAGTTCCTGGCCAACCAGTACTCCGAGCGCGACGGGGTCGAACAGCGGTTCTTCGCCGGCTGCTTCGGCATCTTCGGGCACGGCAATGTCGCCGGTATCGGGCAGGCGTTGCTGCAGGCCGAGCTGGAGGAGCCGGGCGCGTTGCCGTACGTGCTGGGCCGGAACGAGCAGGCCATGGTGCACGCCGCCAGCGGCTACGCCCGGATGAAGGACCGGCTGCAGACCTATGCCGTCTCCAGCAGTGTCGGCCCGGGCGCGACCAACATGGTCACCGGCGCGGCGCTGGCCACTATCAACCGGCTGCCGGTGCTGCTGCTGCCCGCCGACACCTTTGCCGACCGGTCCGCCTCCCCGCTGCTGCAGGAGCTGGAAGACCCGCAGGCCGGTGACATCAGCGTCAACGACTGCTTCCGTCCGGTCTCGAAGTACTTCGACCGGATCTGGCGGCCCGAGCAGCTCCCGGCAGCACTGTTGTCGGCCATGCGAGTGCTGACCGACCCGACCGAGACCGGCGCCGTCACGCTCTGCCTGCCACAAGACGTCCAGGCACAGGCCCACGACTGGCCGGTCGACCTGTTTGCCCCAAGGACCTGGCGAGTCGGTCGCCGGTTGCCTGAAGCCGAGGTGATTGCCGAGGCTGCGGCGCTGATCAGGCAGGCCAGCCGGCCATTGATCGTGGCCGGCGGCGGCGTGCTCTACTCTGCTGCCAGCGAGGCGCTGGCCCGGTTTGCCGAGTCGACCGGCATTCCGGTCGGCCAGAGCCAGGCCGGCAAGGGAACGCTGACCAATGACCATCCGCAGTGTCTGGGCGCCATCGGGTCCACCGGGACCACCGCCGCCAACGCGATCGCCGCCGACGCGGACCTGGTGATCGGGATCGGCACCCGCTACGCCGACTTCACCACCGCCAGCCGGACCGCCTTCTCCGACGAAAAGGTCCGGTTCATCAACATCAATGTCGCTGCCATCGACTCGGTCAAGCAGTCCGGGCTGAGCGTGCTGGCCGATGCCCGAGAAGCCCTGGATGCGCTCGGTGAGGCGGTGACGGGCTTCCGGGTCGAAGATGCCTATGCGGCCAGGATCACCGAGCTGAGACAGGAGTGGGAAGACATCGTCGAGGCGGCGTACCGGCCGGAGACGCCGAACGCCGGCGCCGGCGGGCTGCTGACGCAGAGCGAGGTAATCGGCATGGTCAACGAGCTCTCCGACCCGCGTGATGTGGTCGTCTGCGCGGCCGGCTCGATGCCGGGTGACCTGCACAAGCTGTGGCGTACCCGGGACACCAAGGGCTACCACGTCGAGTACGGATATTCCTGCATGGGTTACGAAATAGCCGGTGGGGTCGGGATCAAGATGGCCTGCCCGGACCGGGATGTCTTCGTCATGGTGGGGGATGGCTCCTACCTGATGATGGCAGCTGAGCTGGTGACCGCGGTCCAGGAGAATCTCAAGATCATCGTCGTGCTGGTGCAGAACCACGGCTTCGCCTCGATCGGTGCCCTGTCGGAGTCGCTTGGCTCGCAACGCTTCGGCACCAGGTACCGGTATCGCTCCAACAGCGGCCGACTCGACGGCGACGTGCTGCCGGTTGATCTTGCCGCCAATGCCGCCAGCCTGGGGGTCGAGGTGATCCGGGCTGGGACCGCCGACGAGCTCGCGGCGGCGATCAAGACGGCCAAGGCCGCCGAACACAGCACCGTCATCCACGTCGAGACCGACCCGCTGGTCGATGCGCCAGACTCCCGGTCGTGGTGGGACGTTCCGGTCAGCGCAGTCTCCTCGCTGGACTCCACCCGTACCGCGCGCGGCACCTATGAGAAGCACAAGGCCACCCAACGGCCTTACCTGGCCCCTTCACATCAGCCACCGACAACAACCACCACCAAGGGCAGGAGCACATCATGACGACATCCACTATCCGGGTCGGTTCGGCTCCGGACTCCTGGGGTGTCTGGTTCGCGGGAGACCCCGAGCAGGTACCGGCGAGCCGCTTCCTGGACGAGGTCGCGGAAGCTGGCTACCGGTGGATCGAGATAGGCCCGTACGGCTATCTGCCGACCGACCCGAACGAGCTGAAAGATCAGCTCGATCGGCGTCAGCTGAAGGTGTCGGCCGGGACGGTGTTCGAGCATCTGCATCGGGAGAATGCCTGGGATGATGTCTGGCAGCAGGTCAGCGAGGTCGCCGCGCTGACCCAGGCCGTCGGTGGCCGGCACATCGTCGTCATCCCCGACACCTGGCGTGATCACAAGACCGGCGCACCCAAGGAGAGCCGGCAGCTCAGCCGGGAGCAGTGGGCCCGGTTGACTACCGGGATGGACGAGCTGGGGCGCCGGATCGCAGGTGACTACGGGCTCAAGGTCCAGTTCCACTCTCACGCCGACAGCCACATCGGCTACCAGCCCGACATCGAACGCTTCGTCGAGTCGACCAATCCTGACTACGTTAACCTGTGCCTGGACACCGGCCATGTCTCCTACTACGGCGGTGACAACCTGGAGCTGATCGAGAAGTATCCGGACCGGATCGGTTACCTGCACCTCAAGCAGGTCGACCCGGCCATCGTCGCCCGGATGGAGGCCGAGGACTTGGCCTTCCCGGACGCGGTCAAGCTGGGCGTGATGGTGGAGCCGCCACGGGGGGTGCCCGACCTGGCACCGGTGCTTGCCGCGGTCGAGCAGCTGGGTACGGACATCTTCGCCATCGTCGAGCAGGACCTCTACCCCTGTGCGGCCGAGGTGCCGCTGCCGATCGCACGGCGCACGCACACCTATCTGCGCTCTTGTGGTGGCGCCTCGATGGAGATCGGCATACCGGCCCCGGAGGAGAAACCAGCGGGGGATGGAACTGATGGCTGAAGCCAGCAACGAGGAGCTGCGGATCGGCGTGCTGGGGGTCGGCATGATGGGCGCCTACCATGTGGCCGGGCTGACCGACCACACCAAGGGTGCCCGGGTCACCGTGATCAACGACTTCCTCACCGAGCGCGCCGAGCAGGTGGCCGCCGAGGTGCCCGGCGCCCGGGTGGTCGCCGACCCGCTGGCGGCCATCAACGCCGATGACGTGGACGCGGTCGTCCTCGCCACCCCTGGGGTTGCCCATCAGGAGCAAGTCCGGGCTTGCCTGGATCGGCAGCTCCCGGTGCTGTGCGAGAAGCCGTTGACCGTCGATATCGCGTCGTCGTACCAGCTGGTCAAGGCCGAAGCCGCTGTCGGCAGGAAGCTGATCCAGGTGGGCTTCATGCGCCGATTCGACGCCGAGTACGTCCGGCTCCGGCAGCTGATCGCGGCCGGTGATCTTGGTAACCCGCTGATGATGCACTGCACTCACCGTAATCCCGATGTGCCGGCCTCGTTCGACTCCCAGATGATGATCAGGGACTCGGTCGTCCATGAGGTCGACGTAGCCAGGTTCCTGCTGGATGAGGAGATCAGCCACGTTCAGGTGCTCAAGGGGGTCGCGACCAGCCGAGCGCCGCAGGGGGTGTACGACCCGATGCTGGTGACCTTCGAGACCGCCTCGGGGCGGGTGGTCACCGTTGAGATCTTCGTCCGTACCGGGGTTGGTTATGAGGTGCGGACCGAGGTGGTGGGCGAGCTCGGGAGTGCTGTCATCGGGCTGGACCACCATCTGATCCAAACCAGTACCAGTGGCCACTGGGGTGGTGCCATCAGTCCCGGATTTGTCGAGCGGTTCGCGACCGCCTACGACGTCGAGCTGCAGCGCTGGGTGAACGCGGCGCGGCAAGGCACCATTGACGGGCCCGGCGCCTGGGACGGCTATGCCGCAGTGGCCGTCTGTGAGGCCGGTGCGGAGGCTGTCCGTGCCGGGCAGCGGGTGCAGGTACAGATGGGGGAGCGGCCATGAAGCTCGCCCTCGACCCGCAGATGTTCTTCGCCACCGCCACGGTGCTGGAGCTGCCTGACATCGTGGCCAGCCTGGGCTATCACTGGATGGAGCTGTCACCGAAGGAGGACTTCATCCCCTTCTTCACCTATCCCAAGGTCGACACCGCAACGGTCCGCAAGCTGAGGAAGACGGCGGTCGACGCAGGCGTCGGGATTGCCTCGGTGCTGCCGGTGCTCCGCTGGTCGGGACCGGACGAGGATGAGCGACAGGCGGCCGTCCGGGCCTGGAAGCGCGCCATCCAGATCACTGTCGATCTTGGTGTTGAGGTGCTGAACTCCGAGTTCAACGGCCGTCCCGAGGACCCTGAGTACGCCGAGGGCCAGTTTCTGCGGTCGATGGAGGAGCTGGTGCCGATCTTCGAAGCCGAGGGACTCCAGCTCGTCCTAGAGCCGCCCCCCGACGACTTCATCGAGGACGGCCACGCCGCGCTGAAGATGATCAGGGGACTGGACCAGGACTGGATCTCGTTCCTGTACTGCACCCCGCACACCTTCCACCAGGGCAACGACGCGGCCGGAATCATCGCGGCCGCGGCCGAGAAGGTCAGCTACGTCCACCTGGCCGACACCCTGGACCACACCGCGGCCAACGGCCTGCGCTACGTCATCAACCCGCCCGGCTCAACCGCCCGGGTGCACCAGCATGCCGAGATCGGCCGCGGCGAGGTCGACTTCGACGAGGTATTCGCCGCCCTGGCCGGGGTCGGCTTCGACGGGGTGATCAGCAGCTGTGTCCTCGGCTGGGACGAGATAGCCCGCGAGGTCAGTGTTAGGCAACGTGACAAGGCAATGGAACTGATCGCCACCCACTTCGGCGCCGACCAGGCCGCCGCCATCCACAACAACCAACCCACTGGAGAAGACTATGACTGACACCATTATGCCCAACGCCCGTACCCTTGACACGCTGCATCACTGGAAAGCCGGCCGGCCATTCGAGGGCAGCAGCGGCAGCTTCGCCGATGTCTTCAACCCGGCCACCGGAGAGGTCAGTGCCCAGCTGGCGCTGGCCTCGGCCGGGGATGTCGGCGAGGTGGTCTCCGCCGCCGCAGCCGCCTTCCCCGCCTGGCGGGACCTGTCGCTGACCAAGCGGACCCAGATTCTCTTTAGGTTCCGTGAGCTGCTAAACGAGCGCAAGGCAGAATGTGCGGCACTCATCACTGCCGAACATGGCAAGGTGCTCTCCGATGCGCTCGGCGAGGTGTCCCGCGGCCAGGAGGTGGTTGAGTTCGCCTGCGGTATCGCCCATCTGCTGAAGGGCTCCTTCACCGAGAACGCCTCGGCCGGGGTGGACGTGCACTCCACCCGGCAGCCAATCGGCCCCGTCGCGATCATCAGCCCGTTCAACTTCCCGGCCATGGTGCCGATGTGGTTCTTCCCGATCGCCATCGCCTGCGGTAACACCGTGGTGCTGAAACCGAGCGAGAAGGATCCCTCGGCGGCCCTGTGGATGGCTAAGTTGTGGACCGAGGCAGGGCTGCCCGATGGGGTCTTCAACGTCGTGAACGGCGACAAGACCGCCGTCGACGCACTGCTCATGAATCCGAAGATCGCGTCGGTTTCGTTCGTCGGTTCCACCCCGATCGCCCGCTACGTGTACGAGACCGCCACCAGCCATGGCAAGCGGGTCCAGGCCCTCGGCGGCGCCAAGAACCACATGGTGGTGCTGCCGGATGCCGATCTCGACCTGGCGGCCGACCAGGCGGTCAACGCCGGGTACGGATCCGCCGGCGAACGCTGCATGGCGATCTCCGCGGTCGTCGCGGTCGGCCCGATCGCCGACGACCTGGTGTCCAAGATCAAGGACCGGACCGGCAAGCTGCGGACCGGGGACGGCCGACGTGACTCCGACATGGGGCCACTGGTCACCGCCGCTGCCCGGGACCGGGTCAGTGGCTATATCGACGCCGGCGAAGCCGCCGGTGCCGAGCTCGTCGTCGATGGCCGCAATGTCCAGGCCAATGCGGACGGGTCCGGGTTCTTTGTCGGCCCGACATTGTTCGACCACGTCGGCGCGGACATGTCCATCTACACCGACGAGATCTTCGGTCCGGTGCTGGCGGTCCTCAGGGTCGACAGCTACGCCGATGCGGTGCAGCTGATCAACGAGAACCCGTACGGCAACGGCACGGCGATCTTCACCAACGACGGCGGCGCGGCTCGCCGGTTCGCGAACGAGATCGAGGTCGGCATGATCGGCGTCAACGTACCAATCCCGGTACCGATGGCGTACTTCTCCTTCGGCGGCTGGAAGTCGTCGCTGTTTGGCGACACCTACGCCCACGGCACTGAAGGGGTGCACTTCTTCACCCGCGGCAAGGTGATCACCTCTCGCTGGCTGGATCCCAGCCACGGCGGCCTCAACCTGGGCTTCCCGCAGAACGACTGAAACCCGCCGACCCGTCACATCTTCACCGACACGCCGGCAAAAGCCGTGAGTTTGTGACGGGTCGGCAGGTGTTGGGCCGTGATGGGGTGACAGGTGGCAGCGGAGACAGTGAGATAGTTGCCTGCATGCGCGTACACATCGGCAGCGACCATGCCGCCTTCGAGCTGAAGCAGTACCTGGTCTCAGCCCTCGGCGCCGACGGTCATGATGTGGTTGATCATGGCGCGGCCCGGCTGGACCCCGATGATGACTATCCGGTGTTCTGCATCCCGACCGCCGCCGCGGTGGTGGCGGAGCCGGGGTCGCTCGGCATCGTGCTGGGCGGGTCCGGCAACGGGGAGCAGATTGCGGCCAACAAGGTCACCGGGGTCCGGGCGGCTCTCGCCTACAACGATGAGCTGGCCCGGCTGGCCCGCCAGCACAACGATGCCAACGTCGTCAGTGTCGGGGCCAGGATGCAGACCGAGGAGGAGTCGCTGGAGATCGTTCGGACCTTCCTGGCGACCGACTTCTCCGGTGAGGAGCGGCACGCCCGCCGGATTGGGCTGCTGACCGACTATGAAAAGGACGGCCACCTGCCGGGCGGACGAGAAGTGGGGGCATGAGAATTCGGTGCAGCAGCATGGCTGGTCCCGGAACTTGTCGAGCAGGGTATGCCTGAGGGCCACACCCTGCACCGGCTCGCCCGGGATCTCAATGATGCCTTCGCCGGGCAGCAACTGGCCGTCAGCTCACCGCAGGGCCGCTTCGCCGAGTCGGCTGGCATCCTGGACGGTCTGGAGTTCGTCGGAGCGTCGGCACACGGCAAACACCTCTTCGGCGAGTTTGACCATGAGCTCTGGCTGCATGTCCATCTCGGCTTGATCGGCAAGTTCCAGCTCGGGCCACTTGCGCCTCCGCGGGGTGAGGTACGGCTCCGGCTGGCCAGCGAGTCCATTGCCGCCGACCTGCGGGCACCCCAGCTGTGTGCGATCAGGACCGCGGACCAGGTTGCGGCCCAGATCGCCAAGCTCGGTCCCGACCCGCTGCGGCCAGACAGCGATCCGGAGCTGGGCTGGCGAAAGATCAGCCGGTCCGACCGTTCCATTGCCGCCTTGCTGATGGACCAGTCCGTACTTTCCGGCGTCGGTAACGTCTATCGCGCCGAGGTGCTCTTCCGCCAGCGGATCAGTCCGCACACTCCCGGTCGGCAGCTGAAGAAGCGCAGCTGGCAGGCGATCTGGTCCGATCTGGTGGCCCTGATGCCGCGCGGCGTGACCGATAACCGGATCGATACCGTACGCCCGGAACACACTCCGGAGGAGATGGGCCGACCGCCGCGCGTCGATGATCATGGTGGTGAGGTCTATGTCTACCGACGGGCCGGCCAGCCGTGCTGGGTCTGCGGCTCCCGGGTCCGGACCGAAGTCGTGGCCGGAAGGAACCTCTTCTGGTGTGGGCGATGCCAGCGGCGCCGGTGAACAGCCTGCCGTGGGGTGACCTGGAGGTTGAGGTGACGGCTGCCGGCGCTGTCCGCGTCCGGGACCGGTCGGCGCCGCTGCTCGAAACCGGAGTCGGTCCGGTGCAGATCGGAGATGCCGACCACGAGTGGTCGGAGACTGCGATCAGCGTCGATGCGGACGAGATCGAGATCAGCTACCGGCTGAGGTCCCAGTCGGGGCTGCAGCTGACCGTCCGGCACACCTTCGCGCTGGCCTGGACGCAGCGCTACATCTTTGAGAACACGGGAGGTGAACCCGCCGCTGTTGATCATGCCTTGCTGAATTTCCGGGCCGGTCCCGACCGCGTCGCCTGGTTCCATGGTGCCGGCACGGCCGCCGCGTTGTCGGTGCATCCGCTCAGGCAGGGTGGTCCGCTACTCGGCGCCCGGCTGCAGTGGGGCGCGGTGCTGGCCCGGCAGAACCAGCTCACCGGGCAGTCCCAGCTCACCAGGCAGGCCGAGCTGGACTGTGGACCGTTTCGGCTCGCGGCTGGCGCTCGTTACATCGTGCAATGGCGGTGGGATCGCTATCCCGATCCCGCCAGCTTCGCCCGGACTGCCCCGGAGTGGCTGCCTGCCGAGCTGGTCTTGCCGGCGGGCGAGCCGTGCCGGCTCAGCTGTCCGGACGCGGCCCTGGTGCTTCCGAGTGGCCTGACGGCGGCCGAGGCCGACGGGTCCACCGAGCTGTTGCCAGACCGTGGAGCTGGCTGCTTCCCGGTCGAGATGCGTGACGTGCGGGGCACCGCGACCATTGAGCTGTGCTGGGCACCCGATCTCGACCAGGTTATCTTGTCGACGGCTTCCGCGGCGTTGGCGGAGCGCCGTTCGGGGTCGGGGATCCCCAAGCTGGCCGATGCCGCGGCCGGACTGGTGGTGCAGCGTGGTCTGGCCGAGTCGCTGCTTCCCGATCCGGAGGACGCAGCCGATGCACTTGACCTGCTGTCCGATCGGGTACGGCGGGCCGACAGCCCTGCCACTTTCGATGTGCTGTACCTGTGCGCCGATTATGCCCGGACCGGGGAGCAGGACCTGGTATCTGAGGCGGTTCAAATCTTCACCGGTCTGCGGCTCCAGCCGGGCATTGGACTGGCCGCTGTCCGGCTGTGCCTGGCCCTGCTGGTGAGCGGGCAGGACCCGAAGTCGGTACTGGCCCACCTTGATGGACTGAGCGCTGCCTTCCACGGCGCCAATCTTGATGGGGAACAGGATGGTGATCCGGGCCAAGATGGGCCCGATCCGGGCTCCGATGGGATCGCGATTGAGCTGCAACTGGTGGCCCGTGGTGACACCACGGCTCCGGGAGCACCAGGTGTCGCCGACCGGCAGGAACCAGACGACCTGCTGGCCCGCGTGGTCCGGGCCGGCACCCAGCTGGGCGCCGGGCTGCCCGGAGCGCGACTTCCCGAACTTCCCGCGGTACAGCGGGCCTACCTGGTGGCCGTGCTGCAGGCGGCTCCTGATCGGGTCAGTGCCGATGGTGAACGACGGTGGGGCCTCTCTGCCGCGGCCTCGGCCGCCCGGGCGCAGCGAAGGCTGCTGCTCGAGCTGACGGACACTGCTCCACTTGACGATGTCACCGCAGTCCTCGGCTGGCTGGTGTTGTCCGACTGAGACCGAGCGGGTGGTGGTCCGCCGACACCGGCGATCTGATCCGGTGCCAGCAGTCGGACCCGGTACCAACAATCTGACCTGGTTGGCCGATCTGACATTGTTGGCAGGTGAGTTCGTCCACGGTGTCCCGCCCCAGTGGGTTGCGGTTCCCGCAGTTCCCCTACCTGATGTCCAGGTTGATGTACGTGGCAGCCATGATCTTGATCTTCCGAACACTGTTTCCCGGAACGCTGTGGATCGCCACCCTGACGGACATCTTCTCGACCTTCGTGTTCACCGTCGACACCGGCGGGATCGGCGCTGCCGTATTCTTCGTCATCCTCGGGGTGGCGTTGATGCGGCAGAAGCGGGTCGGTTGGTGGGTTGCCATGGTTTATCTGGGCTTCAACCTGCTCGGCAGCCTGTT